>NZ_JANSHO010000005.1:0-34915 GCF_047502635.1 Synechococcus sp. RC10B2 | reverse complement strand
GCGGTTTTAACCAAAACTTTGTTTTCGTCCCAACAGGTCGGTTCAAGGAGCGTATTGCGCAATTATGTCGGCATTATGGCATGGAGTTTATTGAGGTAGAGGAGGCGTACAGCTCGCAGGCAAGCTTCCTAGATGGAGATGGGCTACCTAGTTATGGTGAAAAACCCGACGGGTGGAGACCCTCTGGAAAGCGTGTCAAGCGGGGCCTGTACCAAACGGCAAAGGGGTGGTTGGTCAAGGCTGAGGCAAATGCTGCCGCCAACCTGCTTAAGAAAGTCAGCAGAACCTTGGGGCTTTGCGTGAAGGAACTGTCTAGAGGCGCTTTGACAACGCCGTTACGGGTTCTTTTGTGGGCTGCGTAAGAATCCCCTGGGTGGGAGTGTCAACAGTCGCTCCACTAGGTAAAACCAGTAGGGTTGCCTCCCCTGCTTGCCCCGGCCGACCCACTCATAGAAGCCATCTGCCGGGATCAGGAGGCGGCGGCGGCAAAAGGCCTGGCGGAAAGAGGGTTTTTCGGCCACCGTCTCGGCGCGGGCATTGATCCACCCAGCCTGGGGAGCTTGGCTCCACCTGGGGATCAAGCCCCAGCGGAAATGGACTGCCTGACGCTGCAGGGATCCCGCCACCACCGCCAGCACCGGCTGAGAAGGGGCGATGTTGTCGCGGGGCTGGAGCGCCCCAACTGCCCCCCTCTCGATTGGAAAATGCTGCTGCAGCCGTTCGGGGGCAACTGCCAGGCTAAACCGTTCGCACATCTGGGATCCCTCAGACCTTGGTGGAAATGCCCAGCAACTGCAGGATCCCCCGCAGCGGGATCTCCACCCACTCGGGGCGGTGGTTGAGCTCGTAGCCCAGCTCGTAGATGGCCTTCTCCAGCAGGTAGGCCTCGAGCAGCACTTCCAGCTCCTGCGGGCTGCGGGGCAGAAAAGCCCCTTGAGAAGCCACCTGCAGATATTCGGCCAAGAAGGCGGCGCAGACCCAGCGGTGCCAAAACTGGGCCCAGCGCATCATGTCAGGGCACTTGTCCCCGCAAACCAGCCCGCTTTCCAATTGCTGGCGCAAGCCGGTGTGGACGGCGTAGTGGAAAGAGCGCAGCATTCCCGCCACATCCCGCAGGGGGCAGCGTTTGAGGCGGCGCTCTCCTAGCGACCGGGCCGGCTCCCCTTCAAAGTCGATGATGACAAAGTCCTTGCCGGTAAACAGCACCTGGCCCAGGTGGTAATCCCCATGGCAGCGGGTGCGCAAAGCCGTGATCTTCCGCTCCAGGATGAGGCGGAAGCGGCTCATGATCCCCCCTTCTTGGTCGCGAACGGTGCGGGCCAACTTAGCCTCCAGTTCGGGCAGCTTGGGGATCTGCTTGTTGAGCAGCGGAAACACCTGCCCCACCAAATTGCGCATCGATTGATAGATGGAGCGCTGGTAGAGACTGGAGAAGGGCTCGGGGGCAAAGTCCTTGTTCTCGGTGTCGGCGGCCAAGGCAAGGTGCAGCTCGGCGGTGCGCTTGGCCAAGATCCGCACCGACTCCAGGTAGCTGCCGATGGTGGCGTAGGCCAGCTCCGGCAAGGGAAGGTGCGAGAGTTCCAGAAAGGATCCCCGCGGCACGGGCACCGCTTCCGCCTCTGCGTGATGAACCAGCACCGTCTCGAAAAACTGCCCCAGGCTGTCCAGCGTGTAGTGCCAGGCATCCCCCTCGTTGGGGATGTACTCCTGCAAGATGGCCAACGTGATGGGCTGATCGCCGGGATCAAAGCCCCGCGCCCCACGGCGGCGGCGATACTCCAGGGATCCCAACAGCCGCGGCACCCGCACCTGGGGATGGTGCTCCAGCAGATAGCGGCCGATCTCCAGCTCTGGATTTACCCCCTCGGCCACCTTGCGGTAGAACTTGAGGATGTACTGGCTGCCGTAGACCACCGAGGTGTTGCTCTGCTCCGCCTTGAGGATGCGGGGTTCCAGGCCGAGGTGGTACTCAAAAGGGGCAAAGGTGGTGGCCCACAGCTCCCCTGAGGAGTGGCGCAGACGGCCCTGCTGGGCGATGATCTGCAGCGGCAACGACAAAAAGCTTTTATCGGCCAGGGCGTCGAACAGCACGCCCGGCGGCTCCCCAGCCACTTGCACAGGGACAATCGCCGCCTGGGGCGCCTCTACGCGCAGGTGCATGGCCGCCTCCTGGATGGCATAGCCCACGGGTAAAGAGTAGAGTTCTGCCTCCCCCTCGGTAAACTCGACCTGCAAAAGCAAAATCTGGCCCCGAAAGGGGGGATCCCCTTCCCGGTTACAGGGAATGGCATCCAAGATCTGGGCCGACTGGATCTGGCGGGCTTTGGAGCCGAACCAACGGCAGCGGTAGAGGTAGTCGCCCAGCACCGCCTCCACCTGCTTTTGGCTTTCCCCCTGGAAGAGGCTTTCCCAACTGCCGTTTTGAACCAGCAGGGTGGGCAGGCGATCCAACTCTTCTGGCTTGCTGTGGCTGGGGTGGATCCGCTCCGTTTGTCGCTGCGGCTCGAGGGAAAACCAGTAGAAGGAGTGGGGGCCCAGGGTCAGGAAATAGGGCAGTTGGCCGATGGGAGGAAACGGCGTGCGCCCGAAGATCTCCACCGGGATCAGCCCCTCCCAGTGGGCCAAGTCCAGCTCCACAAACTGCGCGTAGCGGGAGAGGTTGGCCACCACCAGGATGCGCTCGTCGCCGTAGGCCCGCATAAAGGCCAGCACCTTGCGGTTTTCCGGGTGCAGCAGCTCAAAAGAGCCCCGGCCAAAGGCTTGGAAGCGCTTGCGCACCGCGATCATCCGTTTCATCGTCCACCACAGGGAATAGGGGTTGTTCCGCTGCGCTTCCACGTTGACGGTTTCGTAGTGGTACTCGGCGTCGATGACGATGGGCAGGTAGAGCTTCTGCGGGTTAGCCCGAGAGAAGCCGGCGTTGCGGTCGGCGCTCCACTGCATCGGCGTGCGCACGCTGTTGCGATCCCCTAAGTAGATGTTGTCCCCCATGCCGATCTCGTCGCCGTAGTAGATGACCGGCGTGCCGGGCAGAGAAAACAGCAGGCTGTTCATCAGCTCGATGCGGCGGCGGCTGTTGCCCAGCAGGGGCGCCAAGCGGCGGCGGATGCCCAGATTGACCCGCGCGTTGGGATCCTTGGCGTACACCTGGTACATGTAGTCGCGCTCCTCGTCAGTGACCATCTCCAGGGTGAGCTCGTCGTGGTTGCGCAGGAAGATGGCCCACTGGCAGGTTTCGGGAATGGGGGGAGTCTGCTGCAGGATGTCGATGATGGGGAAGCGATCCTCCATCTGGATGGCCATGAACAGCCGCGGCATCAGGGGGAAGTGAAAGTCCATGTGGCACTCGTCCCCGTCGCCGAAGTAGGCCACAGCATCTTCCGGCCACTGGTTGGCTTCTGCCAGCAGCATGCGGTTGGGATATCTTTCGTCAATGTATTTGCGTAGGGCCTTGAGGAAGGCGTGGGTTTCCGGCAGGTTCTCGCAGTTGGTTCCCTCCCGCTCGTATAGGTAGGGCACGGCGTCCAGCCGCAGGCCGTCCACCCCCATGCTCAACCAAAAGTCCACCACCTCGAAGATGGCCTTCTGCACGGCGGGGTTGTCGTAGTTGAGATCCGGCTGGTGGGAGTAGAAGCGATGCCAGTAGTAGGCCTTGGCCACCGGATCCCAGGCCCAGTTGGAGGTTTCAAAGTCTTGAAAGATGATGCGGGCCTCTTTGTACTTTTCCGGGGTGTCGCTCCAGACGTAGAAGTCCCGCTCAGGGGTGCCGGGGGCGGCGCGCCGAGCCCGCTGAAACCAGGGATGCTGATCGGAGGTGTGGTTGAGGATCAGCTCGATGATGACGCGGATCCCGCGTTGGTGGGCGGCATCTAGAAAGATTTTAAAGTCCTCTAGGGTGCCCAGCGCGGGGTTAACGTTGGTAAAATCAGAAACATCATAGCCATCATCCCGCAGCGGGGAAGGGAAAAAGGGCAGCAGCCAGATGGCCGTGATGCCCAGATCCTGCAAATAGTCCAGCTTTTCGGTCAAACCCTGGAAGTCGCCCACGCCATCGCCATCACTGTCGAAAAAGGCGCGCACCGGTAGCTCGTAGATGATCGCGTCTTTGTACCAGAGGGGGTTGTAGGTTAAGGGAGAGACGAGGCTGCGCAGAGGGGCTTGGCTCATCATATCGGCAACAGAGACAGGATTTGGACACCTTGGCAACCCTAACCGTTGAACAGGGATCCCCTCAATAGGCTGCAGCCTTTTCTGGGGTGCCAGGGATCCCGGTAGGCGATGCGGTTTTGGGTCTGACAGGGTGATTTTAACCCCTCACCGCCAGCCCCTCTCCCAGGGGGAGCCCTCACCCCCAGCCCCTCTCCCTGAGGGAGAGGGGAGGTAGGGAGGAAGGGTTTTGCAGCACTGGCACCAATTAGGCGATGCCGGTTCGCTTCTGGGCTTCCTTACGGGAGACGGCTACATGGCGCAGGCCGGCGCGGATCAGCTCCTGCTCGATCAAGGCGAAGAAGCGCTGCCGATCCCCGCTGCGCACCACGGCCAGATGGTGGGCTTCCGCCAGGGCGATGGGGTAGCCAAAGCCCTTTTGCACCTGGCTTAGCACTCCGGCCAGGGCCCGCTGCAGCAACTCGGCGTCTTGAGCCACCCAGGCGGGAAACTCTAGCCGGGCGATCTCCGGCAGGGATCCCTCCCCAGGGTTTGCGCCGACATTCAAGTAACAGCAGTGGATGTGGTGTTCCCCAAAAGTCTCCAAGACGCTGGCGCCACTGCGCCAGAGGGGGCTGCGCTCTCCCGGCTGCAGCAGGGATCCCCAAAAAACGCGATCTGCTAGGGGGGCAAAGGGCTGGCAGGGGGGAGTTTTCTCGCCGGCGCAGTAGCGATAGCAGTCGCAGCCCAGGTAGGGACACAACCCCAGGCGCAGATAGTTGAGGGTTTCGCTGCTGCGGGAAGCGCTGATGTAGCCCACCAGGGGGATGCGAGCTGCCCGCAACTGCTCCAGAGTTGCCAGGATGGGATCCAGCCAGGGACGCTGGGCTGGCTTGGGCAGCGGCTCCAGCCCCCAGGGGATGAGGGATCCATCCAGCAGCGCTAGCACGGGGCGACTCCTAGGCAGCGGCAGGGCCAATTGGGCCAGCTCCTCCAGCTCTGCCTGAGCCCGCCGCAAAGCCAGCACCGCTTCGGCATCCAACGCAATCTCCCCCCCCTCCCCGCGATCTTCTTCCCCAAGGCCTACGGCCTGCCTACGCGATCGGCTGGGTCGGTGGCGAAGAGGGTGGAGGGCTGTTCCTGGAAGAGAGTTGGATCGCTCAGGTTGAGCAAAGGGCTCCTGCCCGTAGATCAGCAGGGGCTGGCTGTCCAGCAGCGGCCACTCTTGCGTGCCGTAGTGGAGAGCCACCCGCCCGATGTTGATGAGCGAGCAGTAGGCAATCTCGTGGTGGCTGGGCAGGATCTGGGAGCCGTCGGTGGCCACCACCGTGTGCGGCCCCTGCAAGGGCTCGACTTTGGGCAGGGATCCCCAGGTTTCCGGCGGCTCGGCGGGGCTGGCGCAGGTAAAGGCGAGATGGGAGCTCCACTCCGCCCAGCGCGACTGCCAGGTTTGGGGTTCTCGCTGCAGGCGGGCAAACTCCTGCAAGGCCAGGCGCAGACGCTCTTGGTTGGCCTTCGACTCCTGCTGCAGGTGGCGGGCAAAGGCGGGAATCTGCCCGCTCAGCTTAACCAGATCCAGCATAGGCGGCTGGCTCAGCCCTGCCGGCGGCCAGGGGCTCCACTTCGGAGGGATCCCTCTTGCCCTCGCTCGCGGGGTATGTGGTGGCAGCGGTAGCTGCGCCCAGCTCCTCTAGCGGAAACTCCCCGTAGACTTCGCTGCTGTTGTTGGGGCTCTCTTGCAGGCGAACCCGATGCAGTTGCACCCCCAGCTCGCGCAGGGGCAAAGTCAGCAGCCGCTGGACGTAGAGGGCGATGTTTTCGGCGGTGGGCACCACCTGGGCAAAGTAGGGGACGTCTTTGTTCAAGAAAGTGTGATCCAGGGGCTTCACCACCTGCTCCTCAATCACCCGCTGCAGAGCTGCCAAATCCACGATCATCCCTGTGCGCGGGTCGATGGATCCCTTGACGGTAATCTCCAGGCCGTAGTTGTGGCCGTGGCCGTGGGGGCGAGCGCAGAGGCCGTAGATGGCAGTGTTCTCTTCCAGGCTGAGGTGATCGAGGGCCAAGCGGTGGGCGGCGCTAAAGTGGGTGGCAACGGTCAAATAGGCTTGCATGGCTTCTCCTCGGTATTCGGCCCAAAGCTGGGGATCTTCGTAGAGGCGCACACTGCTGAGCGGCAGCGCGTCGGCTAGGCGCTGCCAGATGGTGTAGGCAATGAACTCGGTGGTGGGCAGGGTTTGGGCAAACTCTGGCCAGACTTGGTTGAGGTAGGCGAAGTTCAGTTCTTGAATCACCCGCTCCCGAATTACCTGCTTGACCTGGGAGAGGTTGAGCACCATGCCGTACTCATCCACCTCCCCCGTCAAGCCCACCTCCAGCCCGTAGTTGTGGCCGTGGCCGGGAAAGCGGGCGTGGGAGCCGAAGCGGGCCAGGTTCTCAGCTTCGGAGAGCTCCGGCAGCCAGTAGCGGTGGCTGGCGGCAAAGTGGGCGCGGCGGTAGATGGTACAGGTTCTGGACATGAGGGCTATGAGAGAAAGGGATCCCTCCTTCAGCATAAACTCCAAACCAGCACTGCCCCTGCGGCGAGGGATCCCTGCGCCTGGCTCGGCGCGCCTTCCTCCTGAAGCCCTTGGGGATGGATGGCCAAAATCTCGCCCTAGGGGGCCAAGAGTGTGTCAACCTGGTAAAGGTAAGAAAGTCTTTGGGCCCGAGGGAGCGGCTGTGGTCTATCGGGTTGGGCTATTGGGGCTGGGTACGGTCGGCACGGGCGTGGTCGAGATTCTACAGCGCCCTCCTCACCCCCTCTTGCAGGCAGTTGAGATTGCGGCGGTGGGGGTGCGCTCCCTGGACAAGCCGCGGCAGGTGGCGATCCCGCCCGAGCGCCTGACCACGAACCTAGAGGGGATTGTGTCGGATCCCGAAATTGACGCGGTGATTGAGCTCATGGGCGGCTTGGAGCCGGCCCGCAGCCTGATCCTAAAGGCCATCGACCACGGCAAGCCGGTGATCACAGCCAACAAGGCGGTCATTGCCCGCTATGGCGAGGAGATTTTCCAGGCTGCCGCCCAGGCCAGGGTGGCGGTGTTGCTGGAGGCAGCGGTGGGGGGTGGGATCCCCATCATCCAGGCTTTGCAACAGTCGCTGCGGGCTAGCCACATCCAGGCGGTCTGGGGCATCGTCAACGGCACCACCAATTTCATCCTCAGCCAGATGACCCAGGAGGGCAGCTCCTTTGCCGAAGCGCTGGCCCAGGCCCAGGCCCGCGGCTACGCCGAGGCGGATCCCAGCGCCGATGTGGAAGGATGGGATGCGGCGGACAAGATCGCCATTCTGGCCAGCCTGGCTTTTGGGGTGTCGGTACCGCGACAGGCCATCCCCTGCGAAGGGATCGGCAGCATCAGCTCCACCGACATCCGCTACGCCCGCGAGTGGGGCTATACTTTTAAGCTTTTGGCCATCGCCCAAAGGGCCGAGGGGCAGGGAGGTGAACCAACCCTGGATATTCGCGTCCACCCCGCCCTGCTGCCGGTTACCCACCCGCTGGCCAACATCCACGGGGTGGACAACGCCGTCTGGGTGCAAGGGGATCCCTTGGGGCAAGTGGTGCTCTCAGGGCCAGGGGCGGGCCGGGGGCCAACCGCCAGCGCGGTGCTCGGGGATCTGCTTATCCTACTTGCCCACCTGCAGACGGGGGCTCAGTTGCCCAATCCCCTGTGGGGCTTTGCCGCCTCCCCTCCTGTTGCCTCCTTGCTGCCGCTGGCAGAGGCGCAGTCGGAGTTTTACGTGCGAGTGCTGGCCCAGGATCGGCCGGGGGTGATGGGGGCCATCGGCACCTGCTTTGGCCGGCACGGGGTGAGCCTGGAGAGCATCACCCAAAAGGAGTGCCACCAGGAGTTGGCGGAGATTGTGATCCTCACCCACAGCGTGCGCGAGGCCGACTGCCGCCAGGCGCTGGCCGAGATCCAGCAGCTTCCCCAGGTGGCCGAGATCCCCAGCCTATTTCGCGTACTGCGCTAACGAAGATTGGCCCCCCGGACGTGATGGAGGAAAAACACCTTGGAAGCGGCAGTGAATCCTGCAACCCCTGAACCCCTTAACGCGGAGGTGGTGGTCATTGGGGCGGGCATCAGCGGCCTGACGCTGGCCTGGCGCCTGCAGCAGGGTTTATCGGCTAGGGGGGGATCCCCTCAAGCGGTGCTCCTGGCGGAGGCCAGCTCCCGCGTCGGCGGCTGCATTTCCACCCAGTCCAAAGACGGCTACCGCTGGGAGGAAGGCCCCAATAGCTTTACCCCCACCCCTGCCCTGCTCAACCTCATTGCCGAGGTGGGCCTGGCCGACCAACTGGTGCTGGCCGATGCCAAGCTGCCCCGCTACATCTACTGGGAAGGAGCGCTGTTGCCGGTGCCTCTGAGCCCCGCGGCAGCCCTGGGATCACGGCTGCTCAGCGTGGGCGGCAAGCTGCGGGCTCTGCAGGGCTTGTTGGGGTTTGTCCCGCCGCCGCCAGGACGCGAGGAAACGGTGCGGCAGTTTTTCCGGCGACAACTGGGATCCGAAGTGGCCGAGCGCCTGGTGGAGCCCTTTACCTCGGGGGTTTATGCGGGGGATCCGGATCAGCTCAGCGCCGTGGCGGCTTTCCCTCGCGTGGCGGGCCTGGAGGAGCGCTATGGCAGCCTCTTTGCCGGCGCCCTGCAGGCTCTGCGCCAAAGACCCCAGCCTTCTCCTGCGGCCATCCAACCCCCGCCCAAACGGGGCCAACTGGGCAATCTGAGGCAGGGGCTGCAGCAGTTGCCAGAGGCCCTAGCCCAAAAGCTGGGCGACAGCCTGCGGCTGGGCTGGCGAGCGCTGCAGCTGAAGCGGGCGGGAGAGCTCTACTGGGTGGGCTTTGAGACCCCAGAGGGATCCCGCTGGGTGGCTGCCCGCCAGGTGGTGCTGGCCCTCCCCGCCTACGAGGCTGCCGCGCTGCTACAGGAGCTCAACCCCCCGGCCAGCCAGCTCTTGGCCGAGATCCTCTATCCGCCGGTGGCGGTGGTGGCTCTGGCCTATCCCCAAGAGGCCCTGCCCCAGCCGCTGCGGGGCTTTGGCCACCTCATCCCCCGTTCCCAGGGCCTGCGCACCCTGGGCACGATCTGGGCCTCCTGCCTTTTTCCAGAGCGGGCTCCCCAGGGCTACCACAGCTTCCTCAGCTTCCTGGGCGGCGCCACCGATGCGGCCTTGGCCCGCCGGCGGGGGATCCCGCCCCTCACGGCTTTGTCTCCTCAAGAGCGGGCCCAACTTGCCCACGAGGAGCTCAGCCAGGTTCTGCTCACCCGCCGCGCCGAGCCCGTCTACCTGGGCGAACGTCTCTGGCCCCGCGCCATCCCCCAGTACACCCTTGGCCACCGGCAACGCATAGCCCAGGTGCAGGCCCACCTGGCCTCCCAGACGCCAGGGATCTGGGTATGCGCCAACTACCTCGATGGCGTGGCCCTGGGCGATTGCGTGCGGCGGGCCGAGGCGCTGGCGCAGCAGCTGTTGTCCCAGGTCTAGTCCTCCCAAGTGGCCAATGGGTCGCCCCTACACGGCGCTGCTTTTGGTTCCCACGGGCATTGGGGCCCGCGTGGGTGGCTTTGCCGGCGATGCCCTGCCGGTGGCCCGCGCCTTGGCCGCTGCAGTCGACTGCCTCATCACCCATCCCAATGTGCTCAACGGCGCCACCCTGTTTTGGCCGATGGGGAATGTGCTCTACGTGGAAGGGTACGGCCTGGATCGCTTCTGTGCCGGGGAGTGGTTCCTCAGGCCGGTGCGGCAAAACCGCGTCGGGGTGGTGCTGGATGCCGGGATCCCAGAAGACTTGCGCCAACGCCACCTGCACGTTCTGCAGGCCGCCCAGGCCACGCTGGGGCTGGACATCGGCCCCTTGCGCTTGACTCCTCGACCCCTGGGCGTTGCCGTCAGCTTCTCCCCTGCCGGGGCCAGCCAGGGATCCCTAGAGGATCCCGAGGCGCTCCTGGAGGCCGCCCGCGAGCTGCTCTGCGCGGGAGCCGAGGCCCTTGCCGTGGTGGCCCGCTTCCCCGACGATCTGGACTTCAGCCGGTACGAGCAGGGGCAGGGGGTCGATCCCCTGGCTGGGGCCGAGGCCATCCTCAGCCACCTGGTGGTGCGAGAGCTGGGGATCCCCTGTGCCCACGCCCCCGCCTTCTACCCCGATCCCGCCCCTAAGCCGGTCCACCCCCGCGCCGCCGCCGAAGAGGTGGGGTTTACCTTCCTGCCCTCCGTTTTGGCGGGGCTGAGCTATGCCCCCCAGTTTATCAGAAGGGGGGATCCCCCCCAGCCGGGCGACCTGACCGCGGAGCAGGTGGACAGCGTCATTGCCCCGGCCACTGCCTTTGGCGGCCCCGGCCTGCTTTACCTAGCTAGCCGCCCCCGCCCGCCCCTGTTTATCGCTGTCGAAGAGAACGCCACGGTGATGCAGGTCCACCCTCGCCAGTTGGGGATCCCGCATGTGGCCGTTAGCTCCTACCTAGAGGCCATTGGCGTGGTGGTGGCCCACCGGGCTGGGGTGGCCCTGTCTTCCCTGCAACTGCCCGGCTAGGCCAGGTTCTGGCCCAGAAACGGCAACAGGCCAATGAGCAGCAGGCCCAGCGTGGCCAGCGACCCGACCAAGAAGGAGAGGGAGCGCCCGATGGGAATGTCGCCAATGTAGAAGAAGTTGTAGAGCAGCCGCGCCAGCAGAAACACGCCGCAGAGCACGGCCACCCCTTCATCGCCGCTGAGGCCAAACAGCCAGGGATCCGGGTGGGGGCCGGTGACGTAGGCTACTAGAGCTGAGGGCGCAAAGGTGCCCAGGGCCTCGAAGCCATTGGCGTGGGCCCAGGTAGCCCGCTGGCCGTAGGGAGGCAGCCGGTCGAACATTGCCCGGGGCGCATGGGGATCGTAGCCGACGCGGGCGCGGGCATAGCCCACCACGCCCATAGGCAGGTACACCAACAGGATGGCCGCTGCGATGGAGAACAGAGGAATGGCTTGCAGGGGGAGGTTGAACACCATAGGCAAAAGCAGCAAGGTGAGGGGGAAAAGCCGCACTGGCACCTTTTCCAGGCTAGCGGCTCTGCCAGGCGCTAGGTGGAGGTTTCTGGCAACATCGGGCTAGAGGAAGCCAGCAGGTAAGCCCCGATGGCCTCTAAGCTGGGTGGGTGCAGAAAAGGGACGGTGACAATGGCCTGCTGGGAGAATCGCTGGGGCAACTGGGCCAAGATGGCCTGGTGGCGGCGCCGCAGCGCTGCACCAAAGGGGGTGGCCTCCTCCAGCCAAACCCGATTGAGAACGGCGTAGGGATGAGGGATCCCCAGGGCATCCAGTTCCGCCAGAAGGCGCTCGGTTTCCGCCAGAACCGCCTGCTCCGGGTTGAAGACGGGGATAAAGCTAACAAACTGGGGATCCCGCAGCCGCTGCCGGAGCTGCCGCACCTGGCCTAAGAGATCCCGCAGCCGCTGCGCCCATTCTGGCCGGCCCACCACGTCGCGGTACTTTAGCCACAGCTTCAGGGCCAGGCTGACCCAACCTTCCAGGGCCTGCGGCATCTGCAAAAAGCGCAGGAGATGGCCGGTGGGGGCTGTATCCACCACCACCAGGTTGAACTGGCCGCTGGCCTCCTGCTCCAGCACCGTCAGCAGGGCCATCACCTCGTCCAGGCCCGGTGGAGCCATCTGCAAAAGCTGCCGCCAGGCCTGCGGGTCGTACTGAACCTCCACCCCCGCCGTCCCTTCGCCGGCCAAGATGGCCGCCACCTCTTCCAGGTACTCCTGCCGGAAGCGCTCCAGCACTGCCGCCGCCTCGATCTCCTGCCCCAGCAAATTGGGCAGCAGCGGCAGCGGATCTTGCCCCAATTTCACCCCGAACAGATCCCCCAGCGAGTGGGCCGGGTCGATGGAGACCAGCAAGAGCTGCCGGTCGGGATGGCGTTGGGCCAAGTTCCAGGCCAGCGCCCCGGCCACCGTGGTCTTGCCTACCCCGCCTTTGCCTCCCACCAGCAGCAGGCGGATCCCTTGGGCCAAAAAATCTGGCAGGGCCACCCTTGGGGGGGAGGGGATCCCGCCGACAGGCTCCCCTGGGCTAGCGGGAATCTCTTCCAACTGCAGCAGCACCTCTGGCAAGGGACGAAGCTGCTGCACCAGCTTGTCCAGGGCCGCCGGCCCAATGGGCTCCTCCAGTTGATAGGGACAAACCCAGATGGGATAGCCAGGCAGCTCCTCTTGGAGCGCTTTTAGCCAGCGCCGCTGTTCCTGCTGGCGGGCCAGGTAGAGGGGGGACGGCGGGATCCCAGACGACGCTCTCCCGCTGGCTCCCAACAACACCTGGTTGACCAACAGGCCGCCAATGGGCACCCGGCGGCTTTGCAGTTGTTGACAAAAGCGGCGCGTCTCCGCCACGCTCAACGGCTCCGGGATCAGCACCAGCCAGGCGGCAGTGCTCTCCGGGTCGGTGAGGCGGGCTTTGCCCCCCTCCAGCTCGCTCTGCAAGCGGGCCAGGAAGGCGTCGGCCTCATCCGGTCGATAGGCGCCCGTGAGGGATTGGACAACCTCGCGGTGCTTGGCCTGGAAGGTGGCAAACACCGCCAGCAAATTGTCGAGAAAGTCGGGCAGTTCCAACAGCCGCAGGGTGTGGCCGGTGGGGGCGGTATCCAGGATAACTGTATCCACCTCTTGGCCCGCCAGCAGCCGGTTGACCTCTAAGATGGCCATCAGCTCGTCCACCCCCGGCCAGTCCAGATCCCAAAGGGGCAGGAGATCTTCCTTGGCCAGCCAACTGCCCCGCTCGGCAATCAGCTCCAGAGCCGGGCCGTAGGTCTGCTTGAAATCCTGCAGCAACACCTCGGCCTGGAGAGCCCGCACCTGCAAGTTGGGCCAATCCGGCAGGGGCTGGGGAACGTCGGCCACCGGGATCCCCAGCACATCCCCCAGGGAGTGGGCCGGATCGGTGGACAGGAGCAGCAGACGGCGCTCTGGTTGCGCCTGGGCCAGGTGACGGGCCAGGGCACAGGTGAGGGTGGTTTTGCCTACGCCCCCCTTGCCGCTAAACAGCAGCAGACGCTGGCAAGGAGAAAGGAGAGACAGGCGGAAAGCGCTCCCGCCACAATCGAGTTGAGCAGGCTGCAAAGGGATCCCTTCTGGCACAGGTCACCCCCATTGTGGCCTGGATCTCCCTTAGGGATGCTCCAGATCAGCGAAGTTTCCCCTCTCCCACCACAACCGGCGTCCTCTGTCCCACGCCAGCAGCGCGTGGATCCCAAGCCAAAATCCCGTCCACAGCCAGTTGTCCAGCCAGATCTTGGCCAAGATGGGCAGGGTCAAGCCCTCCGTTCCGCCCAGAACCAGGCCGGCTGCCAAGATCAGCCCTTCAAAAGCAAGGAACCCTAGGATCAGCATGGCTGGGATCCAAAGATAGTTCAGCAGCAATTGCCTTGGCCTAATAGGTTTGGACTGAGAAAACAGAGGTCGGTAGCCGGCAGCAAAAGCGACCCCCACCGTGCCGATCCCCAAGACCAACCCCCAAGCAAAAGAATCAGGTGTACGGGGATAGTTGTGCCAGGTGTAGCCAAAGATTTGGTTGGCCAGCCAAATCATCGAAGCGCTAATAATTGCCCTTTGGCGAGTTAACGTGGTGCCCGCGATGATGCCAACAGTTACAAAAGGAAGCGTGCAGGTATAGGCAATGTTGCTCAGGCAGCCGATGGTGGTAAATAGGCTGGGCCAAAATCGACCTTGGGCTAGATCTCGGCTGGCTTGGATCCAAATTACTTCTGGGATCCCGCGGCGAGGCTTGGGGATGGACTGGACAAGAGCTTGTAGGCTAACCATAGGCTAATCTCCAGGAAAAAGGTGAGCTTTCAAGGGGCAGTTCTTTAGCAGATGCTCCTGGACAATTTGCCGCGCTACTTGGGGGGTAACCCGCTTGTACCAGGTGCGATCTCCGGAGTAAAAAACCACCGGCCCTTGTTGACAGACTTCTAGGCATCCGGAAGTAATGACCTGAATATCCAAATTGGCTTCCCGCAGGGCCGATTGCAGAGCTTCCACAACGGGCTGATAGTGGCGAGAAGGATAGCAGCGGCTGGAACGGCAAACCGCCAAATAGGGCCGCTTGAGGGGGTTATCTTCATACGGGATCCGCTCTTTTCCCTCGACGTAAATGGCCCGCAGGCGTTCATAAAGGGAGAGCTTCTGATAGTCGGCTTTGCCTTCGGGCAGGTAGTCTTCTCCTGGCCCCAAAAAGGGACTGGGCAAAAAGATCTGCAGCAGCGATTCCTCTGCTCCGTTCCAAAATTGGATCCCCCATTGGCGAGGCTGGCCCTGCGGATTGAGGCGGCGATAGAGGGCGGCGCGGCCGACCAATCTTTTGCGGCGCAGCTCAGGTGGAGTTCTGCTGTAGGGGCCGCCCTGGTGCTCTTCTAGACACAGGTGCAAATGCCAAGTTTCGGTGGCCACGGTCAAATAGCCGTCGTAGAGCACACAGAGAGCAGGGGGATCCTTGAAGGCCGCCTCCAGCACTCCTCCCTCCACCACCTGGCCCACTTGGATCTCGGCCCAGCGCTCCTGAAAGAGCTCATAGAGCAATGGCCCAAGACAGTCGATGTGAGCCGGGATCCCTTCGTAAACGGTTGTCCAGCCGGTGGGGGAAACCTCTTGCCAAGTCTGGTTTAAGGGCGTGATCCAGGGACTGAAAGCGGCCATAGGTTGCTCCTATTGGATTGGCGGAATGCGGGCAATCACCCCCTTTTTGATGGGGCGCTCTGCCCAGGGCAGGATCCCATCGGGCTTTGTCAAATACAGCTCCGCCGTTTGTAAGATTGGCTCTACATCTTTTGGATCGAGATCGCCAAAGACATAGGTCATCTTCCCCGGGGCTGCTAGGGCAATCACGCAGGCATGGCTGCAGCCGCTCATACAGGCAACTGGCTTCAGGTGCAATTGGGAATTGAGCACTTGCGATTGCAAGGCGGCCAGGAGCATTTCTCCTTTGCTAGTCCCTTCTTTTTGGCCGTTCACCCAGCGAGATCCGCAGGTGGTGCAGATCCAGAGGTAATGTTCGGCCTCAGCTTGAGCCGAAGTTGTCGATGGAGAAAAGTTAGGAGATAGAGAGTTGGTTGAGATCGCCATAAGTTGCATCCAAACTAAACCGTAAAGCAGACAATCAACTTGGAAAGTTCTCGCTAAAAGTGGTCAGCCGGAGAGTTAAAAACAGCCTGGGATATCGCTAAAATTGCCCCCGCAAGTTCACCCTCAGCGTGCGGCCAACTCCGGGATAGCCGGGGAAAACTTCATACTGCTCATCCAGCAGGTTGTCGATCCCCAACTCTAGGCTCAGGGCCTCAGCCAACGGGATCCCGCCGCGCAGAGCCACGGTGGTGTAGCCTGGCAGGGATTCCGTATTGGCATTGTTGGTAAAAAAGCTCCCAATGTGATGGACCAAAATCGAGCCGTACCAGCCCTGCTCGTGGCGGTAGCTTAGGCCTAGATTGAAGCTATCGGCTCCTACAAAGGCTAGCTCTTTGCCAACTGTGGCCGGGTTAAGGGCAGCGCGGATGATGGGATCATTGAGGGTATAGTTGGCAAAAAGCGTCCAGTTTTCCCCCAAACGCAAATCTAAAGCCGCTTCCAGGCCGGTATATTCGACCAGCCCGATATTTTCATAGGTTCCCCGGCGCGGCCCAAGGCTGACAAAGGTGATGCCATCGCGGATGCGGTTGTGGGCAAAAGTTAAGCGCAGCAGGCCAAAATCTCCCAAGGTTTGATCCAGGCCGATGTCCAAGCTCTCCCCTCGCTCTGGGCGGAGATTGGGGTTGCCATCCACTTCAAAAAAGCCGCGCAGCCGAAAGAACAATTCCGAGATCAAGGGGGTGCGAAAGCTGCCGGCGTAGCTGGCCCTCAAGGTAGTTCCCTCGGCAACTGCCCACCGGATCCCCACAGCCGGCGAGGTGGCCGAGCCGTTGGCCAAACTGCTGAAGTCCTGACGGATGCCCAGGTCGAGGTGGAACTGGGGATCCGGGCTGTAGTCCAGGCGGGCAAACAGGGCCCCCTGGTTAACCGTATCGTCGTAGTTGATATTGGCAGAACCCCTGGCAAAAGAAAAAGTCGTATTGCGGGCTGAGATAGAGCGATAATCTGCCCCCAAAACTCCCTCTAGGTTTTCGCCGGCCTGCCAAGCATATTGAAGCTGGGATCCCCAGCCATTGCGCAAGATGACGTCGCGGGATCCCTGGCTTTGCGGAGCGCTGAAGCGGTAGTTGAGATCGTCCAAAAAGACTCTTGCCTGCAGGGATCCTGTTTCCTGAGTCCACAGCCAACTGAGATCCAGCAGCAGATCGTTGGTGTTTTGCTCTGCGTCGGGAGAGGGAAACTCTACACTGCCGGGCACGCGAAAGGCTTTGTTGAGGTAGAGGGCGTTGGCTGTTAGGACTTGATCTTCGGCCAGTTGCCAGGTGAGCTTGGCCTGCAAGTTGTGGTACTCCACCGCCGAGTTTTCCCGCCTGCCTGACTTGCCCAGCCGCTCAATGGCAAAGGGAAAGTCGTTGTTACTTTGCAGACGGCGATAGCTGAGCACCCAGCCCAGATCCTGGGCTTGGCCGCGACTTTGGATCCCTTGCTCATTGAGACCGTAGCTGCCGACCGCCGCTTCCAGCACCGTCTCCGTTTCTGGCTGCGGCTCCACCGTGACGATGTTGATCACGCCGCCAACGGCGTCTGAGCCGTACAGGGTAGAGCCGCCGCCGGGGGAGACTTCAATTCGCTCGACGACATCGGTGGTGATTTGCGAGAGGTCAAACCCCCCGAAAAAACCCAGATCGTTGAGAGGGCGGCCATCCAAGAGCACCAATACCTGCGCCGTTCGCGCCCCTCGCATGAATTGAGAGCTAAGAGCTCCCAACTGAGTTCCCGCTGTGCCATCGCTGAGGATCCCGGGCAAGTAGCGCAGGGCTTCCTGCACCGTCCTTGCCCCTTGCTGGCGCATCTGCTGGCGGGTGATGACATAGACTGGGCGGGAAGACTCTCGCAGCAGGCCGGGACGGCGAAACGGGGTGGTGACGGGTTGATTCAAAATCTCGGCGCTGAGGCCGGTATCCAAGATTGCCTGCCCCCAGGCCGGGATCCCCAAACTCAAGATCCCCAGCCCAAGGCTGAGACATACAGTTACTTTCATCCGGTTGCTCCTGCTTCCGTGCGACGCGGAAGGGCTAAGCTTTGAGCCAAAGCCGCAGGCGGGCATCCTGACTGAGGGCCTCAGCCCATCACAGTTGCGGCACAGCGCCGGATTTGCACCGGACTTTCCCCATTGCTTGCCCTGGCTGATCCCCAGGACAACCTGACGGCACGGCTTTCCTCCCCATTGCTCTGGAAAAAGCCGTGCTAGGCATCATACATTCCCTGCTGGGGAGTTCCTATCCTGCCGGGGGGGATCCCTGGGCAGTGAGGTCAACGGAAGATCATCTCCGCCACCGCGTCAAAGCCGGCGTCCAACAGCCGATCCAAGACTGACTGGGCCTGGCTGCGGCTGTCGTAGAGGCCGGCCTGCAGCACCCTCCTGCCGTTGAACACGGTCTCCACCGCTTCGGGGACGAGCTGCCGCAGCCGCTGCAAATCGTCGCTGCCCTTGGGGGTCACCAGCACACGAAAGCGGGTGGCCGACTCTGCTGGGGCTACCGCCGGTTCTGGAGCCGCGGCAACGGGAACAGGGGGGGTTGTTGGGCTGCTGCCCGCTTGTCGGCGAGCCGGGGGTGGCAGGAGGGTAGTAATATCCGTGAGAGGAGCCACAGATTGCTGGCGGACGGGAGTGGCAGGAGCAGGCTCAACCGGTTGGGCAGGCGTGGTGGAGCCATCGGGGGTGAAGGGGACGGCAACAAACTCCTGGGGTTGAGCGCCTGCCGGCTGAGGGGGGGCACTGGGCAAAATGCGCCCTCCCGATCCCGCTGCAGGAGGGGGAACGGGGGCAGTCGATTGGGGCACCGTCACCACCGGCAAGGTGGGAGAGGCCGCCGCCGGCTGGGGATCCCTGCTGGGAGCCGGAGGCTCGGCCTGCGGAGTTGTGGGCAGCGTCAAGCCGCCTGCCGCAATGGGTGGCGGGGCGTTGCTGGGCAGCGCAGCCACCGTGGTCTGGCCGGCCAGATCCAGTTCCCCTTTGGTTTTGCCTGCCAGTTGGTTGCCGTTGGCGTTGAGGCGCAGACTGCGGGTGGCGTTGAGGATGTCGTACTGGCCGTTGCCCTCAAAAATGTTGTTGCCCGGATCCGAAGCCGTGCCCAAATCTGGCTGGGCGGTGGTGATAGCTGTCAGGCCAGTCTCCAGGTTGCGGGCAATGAGATTGTTGCGCAGGATGGGACGGGCGCTGCCGCCGACCACAATGCCGGTGCGGTTTTGCAGGATGCGGTTGTTGCGCACAATCGGCGCCGAGCGCTGGTCGATGGTGAGGCCAAAGCCGGTCTCTTGGAAGAGGTTGTTGACAATGGTGGGCTGGGAGGTGCCCAAGACGGAGATGCCGTTGGCCCCGTTTTTGTAGAAGCGGTTGCCTTCTATCCAGGGGTTGGAGGCGCCGGCGATGAAAATGCCGTCGTGGATGCTGCCCACAAAGCTGTTGTTGAGAATGCGTGGGGAAGCCGATTCTACCCAGAGGGCGTAGCCGCGCCGACCCTGGTTGCGCAGGGTAACCCCCCGCACCTCTGAGCCGGTCTCTGCCAGCAGGGCAACGTTTTGCCGGGCCAAGGTCGGGCTCATGTAGGTGCCGCCGCCATCGATCAGGTAGCCCTCTCCCAAGGTGGACTCGTCCCCGCGCAAGATAAGGCCGGCCTTGAGGCGGATGGGGAAGACTTCGCCGCTTTCTGCGCTGTACACCCCCGGCAGAAGCTGGATGATGCTGCCGGCTGGCGCCCGGCTGATGGCATGGGTGATGGTCTTGAAGGGGTTGTTGCGGGATCCATCCCCTTGGGTATCGCTGCCATTGGCGGCATCCACAAAAATGGCGGGGCGGTCGTCCGGCAGCGGCGGCGCTTGGGGCAGGGCCTGCTTCTCCAAAAGGCCGGTGTCCAGGGAAGTTTGCGCCCAACTGGGATCCCTTCCTGCCGCCAGCAGTAAGCTGGTGCTCAACAGCAAAGAGGTGGCCAGTCGCGTCAGCGTCGCGGAGCCGTGACGCTGCAACCGCAAGTCAGGCAGGACTGCTGTAAATTGGTGTTCGCCGGATTTCTGCAGACGGATGAACGATAAGGAAGAGATCATAGGAGTCATCCCCACACCAGGCTGGGCCAGACAAGGAAGGAGGGTCGAGGCTATCCTACCAAACCTGACAGGCAGGATCCTGCCCTCTTCCCCAACTCCAAATACGGACTGACGCAGGCTTCTTTTTGTAGATCCAACGCTACCCCTAGAGTATACCCTTGCCATGACCGACGAAGCCCTTGCCCGCGAAGGCTCCTCCCAAGAGTTGCCGCTGGCTTCCCTCTCGTCTGGGCGCCCCCTGCTCAACCTGCTGTTGTTGGGGATCCCAGCCCTGCTGCTGCTGCTGGGCCAGTGGGCAGGGCAGCCGGCCCTGGGCTGGGGGGCGGTGCTGGCTTGGCTGGGCCTGGCCGGCTGGTGGGGGCAGCCGCTCTGGGTGCAGATCGGGCGCGACCTCTGGCAGTGGCTGACCACCTGGCCCAGCCTGGGGTGGGCGGCAGCAGCTCTCGGCTTGGCGGTGATGGGAGGATTGGTCTGGAGTGGAGCCTTCTCGGCCCTGGGATCCCTGAGCTGGGAGGCCATCGGGGCTTTGGGCGAGGTGTTCGGGGCTACAGGTCAGATCCTGATCGCCCTCCTGGCCGCCTACATCGCCTGGCGGCAGTACGTCATCTCCCGCGACCTCACCATCCAGCAGAACATCATCACCCAGCAGCAGACCATCGACGCCTACTTCGAGGGCATCTCCAACCTGGTTCTCTCCCCTGACGGGCAGTTGGACGACTGGCCCCTGGAGCGGGCCATTGCGGCCGGGCGCACGGCGGCGCTCCTCAACGGCGTGGATCGCTTTGGCAAAGCCAAGATCCTGCGCTTCCTCTCCACCGCTAACTTGCTTAGCCCCCTGCGCCGCGACGAACACCTGGGCCGGCCCATCCTGGACGGCAAAGGCGGCTACCAGCGGGATCGCCTCAACGGGATCCGGGTGGTGAATCTGGGCACCATGCTGGAAGGGGCCGACCTGCATGGCACCCTGCTGCGGGGGGTGGACTTCAGCGAGGCCAGCCTGGAAAGAGCCAACCTGCGGGATTGCGACCTCAGCCACACCAACCTCTGCGGGGCCAACCTGCGCAATGCCGACCTGCGCGGCGCCGATCTCTACCGCGCCCTCTTGTTTGTGGGATCCCTGCAGACGGCTTCTCCGGCTCAGCCAGGAAAAAAGCCCGATTTTAAAAGCGGGGCCTACGCCGGCGCCATCGTGGCCGGCGCGGACTTTCGCCGGGTGCGTCGCCTTTCCCCCGAACAAAGAGCCTACCTGGCCGCCTGGGGAGCCAAGCTGGATCCTGAGCCCCCGCTTCCCCTCAACTCCTCGGCCAGCCGTTTGGATCCCGGCGGCGAAACCGAGCCCTTACCCCCTCCTGCCGAGCCGCCGGCCTCCCGGAGGCCTTGATCCAGAGCCAATGGCCGGCAAACCTGGGTTCAACGCCAGCGCTGCCATGGTCATGGCAAACAGCCATGAAACAGCTTGTGAGTTGATCCCAGCTCCCCTCTCCCTCTGGGAGAGGGGCTGGGGGTGAGGGCCTGCCGGAGAACCGTTCAAGCTAGCCTGAAATAGCCCCAATCCCTCAATTGTTGGACATGGCCCGCTTGCTCACCAAGTTCTGGCTGCTGGAGCGCTACCTGTTTGGGCAGATGCTCACGCCGGTGCTGGCCGGTATAGCTGGGGGAACCCTGCTGCTTTTGGCAGGCCGGCTCTTTACCTTGGCCGAGCGGCTGGTCGAGGGATCCGTGCCGCCCCTGACGGTGTTGCGCCTTCTCATTTTGGATCTGCCGGAGATGGTGCTGCTGGGCATGCCCATCGCCGCTTTTTTTGCCACCATGCTCACCTTGGGCAAGCTGAGCGGCAACAGCGAGATTACCGCCATGCGGGCAGCCGGGATCCCGTTTACGCGCATTTTTCGTCCCCTGTTGCTGGTGGGGCTGCTCATGAGCCTGAGCGCTTTTTGGATCAGCAACGTGCTCCTGCCGGCCAGCAAACGAGAAATCCGCCAGATCGACCAGCAGGCGCTCCTGGCCCGGGCCACCACCCCGGTGCAATACGACGTCTTTTTCAGAACCGCCCGCGTTGGCGGGACGGAAGACAACCTCTGGTTTTTCATCCGCCAGGTGGATCCGCGGCTGAACACCATGCAGGATGTCACCATCTTGCAGGTGGATCCCTTGCCGGGGGGCAAGTACCAGTTGGCAGAGGTGACCCTGGCGGCCCAGGCGGTGTGGAATGGCCTGGACTGGACCCTCAGCGAAGGGGTGACCCACCGCTACGGCCCTGACGGCCTCAGCCTGGCCGAAGAGCCCTTCGACCGCAAGCCGCTAGAGGTCTCCCAAGATCTGGCCGCCCTGATGCAGCCGCCGGTTCCGCCCAACGAGCTGAGCCTGCCGGAGCTGGCGGAGCGCATCTCCCGCCTGGCCCGCTCCAACCTCAATACCCAGCCCCTGCGCACCGAGTTCCACATGCGCTTTTCCCTGCCCTTGGCCAGCTTTTTTGCCGTCTTGATCTCCCTTCCCCTGGGATCCACCACTGCGCGGCGGGTGGGCCGCTATGGGGGTGTCGTCTTCGGGATCCTGTTGGTGTTTGCCTACTACGTGGTGCTGAGTGTGTCTCGCAGCCTGGGCGAAGCAGGAGCCCTTCCCCCCTGGGCGGCAGCCTGGAGCTTCAACATCCTCTTCGGCGGCCTCGGCCTGCTGCTGTTGGCCCGCTTCCTGCGCTAGGGATCCCTTCTGGGCAGAGCAACCCCCGACCTAACCAGGGATCCACCGGAGCCCTATAGTTTCCGTCCCCTTGCGGGGAAAAGGTAGGGATCAACGGTGTTCCTTTATCCCTGTAAAGGGAGGTACAAAATGAAAAGTTTCCGTCCCCTTGCGGGGAAAAGGTAGGGATCAACTCCCTGAGTGGATTCTGAACAAGTTCGCGTACAGAAAGGTTTCCGTCCCCTTGCGGGGAAAAGGTAGGGATCAACACTCTGGGCTTAGCCTCTAGTACAGCTCAACTTTGGCAGTGTTTCCGTCCCCTTGCGGGGAAAAGGTAGGGATCAACTGCACAGCTGCCGGGTCTTTTTCATAACCCAGCTCGAGGGAAAGTTTCCGTCCCCTTGCGGGGAAAAGGTAGGGATCAACTACTCATCCCAGTACTCCCCAAAGTTGGGGTCACACTGGGGTTTCCGTCCCCTTGCGGGGAAAAGGTAGGGATCAACTTAATTTGACCCCACACACCATTAATGAGGTGGTGACGTTTCCGTCCCCTTGCGGGGAAAAGGTAGGGATCAACTTAATCACATGGACTGGACCGTAGAGTCTGTTGAGGACGAGTTTCCGTCCCCTTGCGGGGAAAAGGTAGGGATCAACACTCTATTTTTTCATTAGTAATCCGAGAGTGTACCTGTTTCCGTCCCCTTGCGGGGAAAAGGTAGGGATCAACACTTGATGGAACCGGTAATCACCGTCATTGTCCGTGATGTTTCCGTCCCCTTGCGGGGAAAAGGTAGGGATCAACTGTGATAACGGGGATTAATATCCCCGTTATTGCACTACGTTTCCGTCCCCTTGCGGGGAAAAGGTAGGGATCAACCGATCTCAATGTTCTGGGGTGAAAGCGCACGAACCCGCTACGTTTCCGTCCCCTTGCGGGGAAAAGGTAGGGATCAACCACTGGGGTCCCGGGTAGGTGGAGCAGCACTAACTCCATCGTTTCCGTCCCCTTGCGGGGAAAAGGTAGGGATCAACCCTACCCCCGGAAAAGGCTGAATCCATAAGGTTTTCAAGGTGCGTTTGCGAGGGAGTACGGAGACTTCCCGAAACAGATATTAACACTGCTTCGCCGGATAAGCGCAAGTCGGGAAATTCGCTGTTTTGAGGGCATTATGTCACGTTTTTGGGTCAATTTGGGCAAGCAGTTCTAGATTCCTCTTAAAGCCTGGTGTTGCCAGGGGAAAGCTAACAACGGCTCGCCCCGACAGATTGCGCACAAAACTTTACAATTCCTGCCGCCCCCCGTCGGCCAGGGATCCCATCCCAGCGCTGGTCTGTCTAGACTGGAAGACAGCCCTATGGGGATCCCTATGCGCATTGGTGTGCCCAAAGAGATCAAGGAGCAGGAGTTTCGCGTTGGCCTGACGCCGGCGGCGGTGCGGGCTCTGACGGAGCAGGGGCACCAGGTGTGGGTGGAGACCCAAGCTGGCCAGGGGGCGGGCTTTAGCGACGAAGACTACCAAAAAGCGGGGGCCAAGCTGGCCGCCACCCCTGAGGAGATCTACCGGCAGCAGTTGGTGGTGAAGGTCAAAGAGCCCCTGCCCGCCGAGTATCCCCTGCTCCACCCGGATCTGATCCTGTTTACCTATTTGCACCTGGCGGCCAGCCGCGAGCTGACTCAGGCCCTGCTGCGTTCGGGGGCCACCTGCCTGGCCTACGAGACGGTGGAGCTGGCCGATGGATCCCTGCCTTTGTTGGCGCCCATGAGCATGATCGCTGGGCGGCTCTCGGTGCAGTTTGGCGCCCATTACCTGACCCGACAGCAGGGGGGGCGGGGCGTGTTGCTGGGCGGGATCCCGGGGGTGCCGCCGGGGCGGGTGGTGATCCTGGGCGGGGGAACCGTGGGCACTGAGGCGGCCAAGATGGCCGTTGGCCTGGGGGCACGGGTGCAGATTTTGGACATCAACCTGCAGCGCCTCAACGAGCTGGAGCTGATCTTCGGCTCGCGGGTGGAGCTGCTCTACAGCACCGCCCAAAGCATCGAGGAATGTGTCCGCGAGGCCGACCTGGTGGTGGGAGCGGTGTTGGTGCCGGGCAGACGCGCCCCGGTTTTGGTGAAGGAAGAGCTGGTGGCCCAGATGCGGCCCCGCTCTTTGATCGTGGATGTGGCCGTGGATCAGGGGGGGTGCATCGCCACCACCAAGGCCACCACCCATGCCCAGCCGGTTTACGAAGCCTATGGAGTCTTGCACTACGGGGTTCCCAACATGCCGGGGGCCGTCCCCTGGACCTCGACCCAGGCGCTGGTCAACGCCACCCTCCCTTACATCTTCAAGTTGGCCAACCTCGGCTTGAGCGCCGCCTTGGAGCAGGACCCGGCCCTGGCCAAGGGGCTCAACCTCTGCGGCGGCAAGCTCATCCACCCGGCGGTGCGGGCCACCTTCCCCGACTTGGCCAACTGAGGGCCTTCGCTACTGGTGCTCGAAGACGTTGCCATATCCCAGCAGATCCAGCTCCACCAGGGTGGGGAGGTGTTGAAAACAGCGCTGTGCCAGCTCCCAGCGCTCTTCCCGCTGCAGCATTTGGGCCAACTTGTGGCGCACCGGGATCAAGTAACGAACATCGTTGGCCGCGTACTCCAACTGCTCCGGCGAGAGGGCCTGGACGTTTCCCCAGTCGGAGCTCTGGGCAGTTTTATTCAGCTCCACCCCGCACAGCTCGCCCACCACGTCCTTCAGGCTGTGCTTGCTGGTGTAGGTGCGGGCCAGCTTGCTGGCAATTTTGGTGCAGAAGACCGGCCAGGCCTGGATCCCCAAGTGGTAGCGCAGCATGGCCAGGTCAAAACGGGCGTAATGGAAGATCTTTTCGATGTTGGGATCCGTCAGCAGCCGCGCCAAATGGGGGGCCTGCTTCACGCCGCGGCTCAGCCGCAGCAGCACCACCTCGCCGGCAGCGTTGGCTATTTGCACCACACAGAGCCTGTCCCGCTGTGGGATCAGCCCCATTGTTTCGGTGTCCACAGCCAAGAGGGTTTCCCCGGCCAGCGCCTCTGCCACTTCGGGGGTGAGATCTTCGTCGCAGATCTGGAAAGGCTCTAGGGCCACAGGGATCCCTCGCTAACTTGGCGAGAGCAGCCGCCCGGCTGAGATACTTCCCTCGCCTGAAGACAAAAGTTTTTGACATCTCAACCAGCGCCGCTGGCCGACCAGCCCTGAGCAAACTCCACCCCCCTCGGAGACAGGAGATGCCCTCCCCTCGACTGAGACGGCCAGCAGCCTGGTTTTCGCTCGCAACGCTCCGCTCCTGCGGGCGGGGTTGTAACCAGCGGCTGGCAAGCTTGGCTCTACCAGCTTGCCTTGACCACGCCCGGCAGCAGGCCGCGGTGGGCCATTTCCCGCAGGCTGTTGCGGCAGAGGCCGAAATCCCGGAAATAGCCGCGGGGACGCCCGGTTTTCCAGCAGCGGTTGCGCAGGCGGGTGGGCGAGCTGGCCCGAGGGAGTTTTTGCAGTTGGGCGTGCAGCTCCATGCGGGTGGCCTGGTCGATGTTGGGATCGGCCATGGCCGCCTTGAGTTGTTGGCGCTTCTCCCGGTATTTTTCGACCAAGCGTTGGCGCTTTTTCTCCCGCTCGATCATGCTTTTTTTAGCCACGGCTCACCTGTTTCCCCAATTTTTCGGCTTTACTAGGATAGCGGGCAACAACAATCTGCAGCAAGGGATCCCCGGTGGGATTCCCGTGGTCGACTGCTTGCCCTTGCGGCGATCTAGCTGTACAGGCCAAGTTGAGGGTGGGGGATGGCCCTTTCCAAAGTAATTTCGTTCATCGCTGCCAAGTTCAAGGTTTCCCCGGAGCAGATCGAAGCCGCCCGCGTGGTCATTTACAGACCGCCGGCGTTGCTGGCCGTGCTCAAGTCGGTTCCGCCGCTGCCCAAAGAGGTGCTGGCGGATCCCAGCTTGACCTACGCCTACCCTGCCCCCTTTATCGAGTGGTCGAAGCGGATGCACGGCCTGGCGGAATGGGACGATGTGCCCGCCCTCAGCTACGCCGACTACGTGGCGCAGATGGAGCTGGCCTTCATGCCGACGGACATTGCTGTCGAGGCCACCAACAAGGACTAGCGCAGGCGAAAAACCCGTTCTGAGGCCTGGCGGACAAACTCCTTGAGCCAGCCCGATTTTTGGGCGCTCTCCACCTGGGCCTTGACCACTGCCTGCATCCCCCCTTCCCCCCAGCTTTGGTTGCGCTGGAAATACTCGATGAAGCTTTTGCCGGCAATGCGGGTGAGATAGCCGGCGCTGGCCGCCTGGATGGGGGCTGTCGCCAAAAAGCCAACCACGCTCACCTCAGCCACGGTGGCCAGGAGCCCGGTGGTCAGTTGGAGCGCCCCCTCCACCAGCCCCAGGCCGGCCAGGGTCTTGGCCAGCGACAGGGCCAGCTCCCGCCCCTGCTGCAGGTTCATCTTGCAGCCGTAGAGGGATCCCAGCTCCACCACCATCTGGGCGTTGATGGCGGCAATGGCCAGCAGATCCAGCGCCGGGATGGGGTTGGCAAAGACCACGCCGGTCACGATCCACTGAAAGCGGTCGATCACCTCCTCCGCCTGGCGGCGCAACTGCGCCTGGATGATCCGCTTGGCCTCTTCGCCCAGTTGCTGGGATTGCAGCAGGGCATTGTCCAACGCCAGGGATCCCCCCTCGGCGTAGAGCACCGCCTGGACGCGATCCCGCACCGCCGCCACCTCCGGTTCCGGCTGCCAGGTTTGGGATCCCACCTGTACAGGGGCTGGAGCAGCGGCGGCCGGCAGCACATCTTCCGGTTGGATCAAGGGGTAAACCCGTTCCCGCAGCCGTTGCAGCAGGAGCCGCCGTTCTTCGGGGGTGTAACGGTCGATTTTGTTGAGCACCAGCAGAGCCCGCTTGCCCAGGGCGATCAACCGACGCAAGGGATCCACCTCCGACCGGCGCAGATCCCCGTCCACCACCACCAGCAGCAGATCGGCAGCTTGGGCCTGGGCCTGCGCCTCCTCTTCCCGCATCGCCCCTGCCGGCCCGATCTCCAAAATGCCCGGACAGTCCACGATCTGCACCGGGTGGGGGATCCCGGGCAGGTCCCAATCGTAAACCGCCACCGCCTGCGTGGTGCCCAGCGTTGCCCCCACCGCCCCCACCCGCCGCCCCAGCAGCGCGTTCACCAGCGAGGTTTTGCCCGCCGATCCGGTGCCGAAAACCACCACCTTCAGTTGCGGCTGGGCCAACTGTTGGGCCAGCCGGGCCGACCGTTCCGCCAGCGCCGCCCGCGCCACCTGATCCTGGATCTGCGCCATCTGAGCTTCTAGTTGCGCCAGGTTGCGCCGGGCTGCCTCCCACTTCTCGGCAGGAGTTGCCGGGGGAGCTGGCCTGGGAAGCCTCTCGGTTTTAGGGGCGGGGCGGAACAGAAACAAGTAGTAGATGGAAGCGGCCAAAAACACCAGCAGCAGCAACACCAGCACCCCGATCAACAGCCCCCCCAAAATCGGGTGGTAGCGGGTGGCGTAGTACAGATCCAAAAACGATTGGATCAGCCAGACGATCAGGCCCGCGAACGAGGCCAACAGCGCCAACAGCAGCAGCAAGCGCAGATAGGGAACTGTTCGCATAGGGATCCAGGGCCACAACCGTTCGCGTCAGCGGGACGGAGTCCTTTTGACTTTACCCGCGGCTAAGCATGTCCAACTACTCAGATCTCGCCTGTCGGCAGCACTGCCCCTGCAGCCGGCTCCTCTTGTTCACAGCGGGATCCCCCCTCCCCTTTCAGGATCTGTATGGCCTGTGGATCCCCATCCACTTTCACCTGCAGATGGCGCAACTGCCAGGCTGAGCCGGCCACCCCCCGCTCCGACTCCACAGCCACCTCGCCGGTGCGCCGGGATCCCGTGATCAAAAAGGACAGACAGGCCCAGCCGGCTTGCTCATCCTCTTGAAAGCGCAGCCGCGAGGGCCAGCCCGGACGCAGGGGATCCCCCAGCCGCTCCACCACCACCGCAGTCTGTTCGAGCCGCTCCACCGCCAACTGGTAGGTGCGATAGGCGCCTGAAGCCCGGATCCCATTCCAGACCAGGATCCCTGCCCCCGCCAGCCCCAAGCCCAGCACCGCCAGCAGGCCCAGACAGCCGCATCCACAGCAGCCCAAAGGGGCGGCACAGCCGACTTTTTGGGGGCTTTCCGACACAGCCAATCGCAGAAGTAGGACGCCCCCAAACTAACACAGAACGGCTGCGCTGCCCCCTGAGGGGGGAGCCAGCTCTCCCTTGGCAGGGATTGCAGAAAGTAAAGTCTGGACAGGCCTACGCCATTTGTCGGTAGTTGCAAGGCCTCTTCGTTTCCGTATTACTACAGACAGTGGCTCGAAAAAATAGGATGTCGGCCAAGTTAAGCAAGTTCAGACAAGCCATTTGCAAGTTTAATTTTGCACTGCCCCATCAATGGGATCCCTAAGTATCCAATTGCTGCTCCGGCTTCGAGTTAGACGTGAAAGTCTAACGCATCGCCGATCCTAGGTTTCTCTCCGCATGGGATCTGAGCAAAGTCGAAGCTTATAAACCCGTGAAAGGCCCGGGATCTTGGGCAGCGAAAAAGCCGGCAAAGTGCGTATATCCAATCCGCCATTCGGCGGAGTCCATTTCAGAGGGTCTTGCCGAGAATGAAACCAGCGAAAAGTCTCAATCCAAGAGCATCCCCACCATGAGTGAGATCAAAAGCACGATTGTGCAGCAAATTATTCAAACTGCCATGATGACCGGTCTGCTTACCGCTGCTCAGGAACACGAACTTAACGTCAAAGTCTTCCAAGAGGATTGCTCCGAGGCTGACCTCTTCCTGCTGCGCCGCCTGCACCGCTGCCTACGCCAGGGATCCATCCGCCGGATCCCGGCTTTGCACAACACCATAGCCGTTGGCCGCTTTGGCCCTCCCTTGCGCCCGCTGCCCGACAGAGCCGAAGAGGCACAACTCCAGCCGGCAGGGCTAAGCGTAGTGCGCAATCCCAAAGTTGGCTGATGGTGGTGCCGGGGGGCGTCTTCTACTTCGGAGAAACAACTGCCGGCAGGGGATCCGGTCGCAGCAGCCGCTGACAGAGCTGGGCGATCTGGGTGGGGCTGGCTTCGTCCAGCCAGCGGTGAAAAGCTTGGGATTCTTGAATGCGGCCCAGCAGCCGTGTTGGGATCTGCTCCGGCCCCTCCAATTCCGCCAGCCACTGCCAGGGCAAGCCGGTTGTCGCCGCCAGGACATGGGGATCCCATTGTCCCGTCCGCCCCAATTCCTGGAGTCGGGCGATTTGGTGGGGGAGGCGCTTCCAGTGATGACCAGAAGCGGCCAGGATCAGCGTTTGCGGCTGCACCTGCTGCAGCAGTTGGGCTAGATTTGCCGGCAGCCAGGGCCAGCGGGCCAGCAGCAGAGCTGTTTTTGCCGACGGGAGGAAGTCTTGCTCGAGAGGAAGGGCCTGCCCATCGTAGCGGAAGACTTCTTGGAGGGAATCCGGCAGGGGGCGTTGCCGGTAATCCTGGATCCGAAGGCTGGGGGCGGAAACGGTGGGCGCCTGCCAGTCGCCAGAGGGGCGCACCGCCAGCACTTTGCCCTGCCAGGGCTGCTCGGCTTCCAACTGCAGGGCGATGTCCAAGGCCTGGCATGCTTGCCACCGCTCCAGCTCTTCGCCGGCTTCCCAAAACCAGAGGGCACGGGATCCCAGCTCAAACTTCAGGTGGCGGCCATTCTGGGAAGCCCTCAGCCTGACGCTGCCGCGGCGAACGTTCATCAAGGCTACGACAGGGTTGGGGTTGCCGTGGCCAAAGGGCTGCAGAAGCTGCAACTGCCGATACACCTCGTCCAGCTCTGCCACCCCATCCCGGCCCTGAGAGGCCAACCGCTCCCAATCGATAACAATCTCCACCGCCAAGGCGCGAGCTTGGCGATCCGGGCCGACCCGCGCGGCCAGCTCCCGCCGCAAAGCCAGTTGTACGGCGGCCAGGCAGGACAGATCCACTTGGATCCCAGCGGCCATGGGGTGGCCGCCTCCCCCCAGCAAGAGGGGACGCACAGCCTCGATGGCCTCCACCAGGTTCACCCCCGGAATCGAGCGGCCCGAACCATAGCCCCGTCCCGTCCTCTCGTCTTTGGCAATCAACACCGTCGGGCAACCGTACTGCTCCGCCAAGCGCGCCGCGGCGATCCCCAAAACCCCCGGATTCCAGCCGCTTCCGGCCAAAACAATTGCCCGCTCCCGCGCCAGATCCAAGCTCTCCACCTGTTGGCTGGCCTCTTGCAGAACCTGTTGGGTGAGTTGCCGACACTCCTCATTGAGGGCAACGAAATGCTCCACCAGCGTCTGGGCCCGCTGCGGATCCGAGGTGGTCAACAGCTCCACCGCTAGGCTGGCATCGTCCCAGCGACCAATGGCGTTCAGCTTGGGGGCAAGGCGAAAGGCGATGTCCTGGGCTGTCGGCGTTCCTGAGGATTGGCTGTTGCTCACCCAATCCAAAAGAGCCCGCAGCCCCGGACGCTGGGTGTTGGCCAGCACGGGCAGGCCCCGCTGCACCAGGTAGCGGCACTCCCGCTGCAACACCGCCACATCGGCCACGATCCCCACCGCCACCAGATCCAGGTACTCTTCTACACCAGGGATCCCCAGCGCTTGGTAGAGGGCCTCCGCCAGCTTGTAGGCCACCCCCACCCCCGGCAGAAAGCGCAGCGGGTGTTCCTCTGGCAGGCGCAGCGGGTTGACCACCGCATAGGCAGGGGGCAAGGGATCCGGCAGGGCGTGGTGATCCGTCACGATCACGTCCACCCCTTGGGCTTGGGCCAGAGCAATCTCGGCAGCATTGCCTATGCCGCAATCCACCGTCAGGAGCACCTGGCAGCCTTGATCCAGCACCTGCTGCAGCCGCTGAGGGTTCAAGCCATGCCCTTCGGTGCTGCGCAGCGGTAGAGTGAACTGGACTCGGAAGCCCAAGGTTTGTAGCGCCGAGAGCAAGAGGCTGGTGGCGGTAACGCCATCGCAGTCGAAGTCTCCCCAAATGCAGAGGGTTTCTCCTCTTTTTCTTGCCTGCAACAGCCGCGCCACCGCCCGCTCCAGATCCGGCAGGGATCCCGCTGGCGTGGGAGAATACTGATTAGGATCGACAAAAGCCCGCGCCTGTTCTCGGCTGTGCAACCCCCGCAGAGCCAGCACCTTGGCCGCATACTTGCCGTACTCTCGGCTCAGCTCCGGATCAAATTGAGGCGGGGTGGGCAGCAGCTCCCAGCGGTATTCCATGCAAGCTCGACAGGAATAAAACTCCCTGGGAGCCTATCAAAAACTGCTCAGGGAGAAAAGCAGCTTGGGATCCCGGAAAGCAAAAGCCGGGGTGAGCGATCCCTGCCAACCTGCTATTGACAGCAGTGAGAGGCCACGCAGCAAGGGGAGGGGTGGGCGTGGTCATGGGTGGCACAGGCTTGGCTGCAGTAGAGTTGGCCTTCGTAGCGATAGCCTTGGCTGCTTTCGAAGCTGCAGTTGCAGTGGTCACAGGCGCAACGAACAAGGGTGGTAGCAGACATGATTTTTTCTCCTTGCTTGAACTGAGGGATCCTCTTGTCGAAGATCCGTGTTGCTATACCCTAGCAGTTGCTCGGCAGCGGCGCCGGAACAAGAATCAGACTCATTTGTGACGATTCCAAATCGCAGCAACCACAACTCCCCTCTCCCAAAGGGAGAGGGGCTGGGGGTGAGGGTATCCTGGCTGAGGTTAAGAGAAGCCCATAGCCCTCTAGCCGGTTATTGACTATGATGCGGGCGTGAGGTGTGAATAAGTACCTAGGTGATGGCCACCCAAAGGATTTGCTTTGCCCAAGTCTCAGATGTTCACCTAATGCCGGAGACAGGGTGCCGCTGCTGGTGGATGTCCGATTCCCCCCGCCGCCAGTTGGAAGCTGCCGTTGCCCATCTCAACCAAGTGCCGGATCTGGACTTTGTGGTGTTCACCGGCGATTTGGTGGATCAAGCCGATCCGGAGAGCTTTGAGGTGTTCCAGGAGATCCTCGCCCAACTGCGGGTGCCCTACTACCTCAGCCTCGGCAACCACGATATCGACACCTTGGGGAGGGAGGGGCGCTTCAACCGGGAGCAATTTATCCGCTGGTGCCAACGTCAATTTCCGTTGCCCCTTGCCCCCACAGGCTATGTCGATTACAGCCTTTCCCCCCTGCCTGGGATCCGCTTGATTGCCCTCGATGCCAGCCTGGGCCAGTTCCCTCTGCCCCAGGGCGTGCTGCGCCCCGCGCAACTGCGCTGGCTAGGCGAACATCTACAAGCGGTGCCGGAGGAATGGCTGATCCTGCTCATCCATCAGCCTCCCTTTATCTCCCCCACCCAAATGGATGCGGTTTTGTTCCGCAAGTACCGGCTTCGCAGCGAGCAAGCTGTAGCTCTGCATACCCTCTTGGCCGACCACGGGCGGGTGGTGGCAGTGTTGAGTGGACATCTGCACGTGCCGAAGGTCTATGTGCAGGACGGAATCCCCTACCTGACAGCGCCGCCTCTGGTGGGGCCGGTCTCCGCTCTGCGCGTGTTTGAGTTGGACGTCAACCCACGGCGAGGGGTGTTGCGCTACCACTGGGTTCACCTGCCGGAGCCGGATCCCAGACCTCTCTGGCATGGCCTGGTCATGGGAGTTCGGCGGGATCGCTGGGGACAAATCCCCCTGCGGGCCAAAGGATCTCGATCCCTGCCCGCCGTTGCCCAGTAGCCAAAAATCCTAAACCTTGACCGAATTAGTGTAGATTAAAAAGGCAAAGAGCCTTGGATTCGATGTCTTCCCCCTATGACTGCAACCCTTTCTTCCTCCGGCCACTGGGAGCTGGCGGCTCAGGCGTTACGAGAGCAGTATCAGCCGCAGGTAGCTTCTCTGAGCGAGCGATTTGAGCCTTTGTCGGCGAGCGACCTGCTGGCCTGGGCCGTTGCGGAGTTTGGGGACGGGCTGGTGCTGGCCTGCAGCTTTGGACCGGAAGATCTGGTTCTCATCGATCTGCTCACGGCCATTCGCCCCCAGGTGCGCGCCTTTTTCCTGGATACCGATTTTCACTTCCCGGAAACCCTGCAACTGCAGCAGCAGGTGTTGGCCCGTTACCCCCATTTGCAGCTGGAGATCTTCAAACCGCTGCTCACCCCCGAAGAGCAGGCGGCGCAATATGAGCCGGAGCTGTACCGCACCAACCCTGACCTCTGCTGCAGCCTCCGCAAGGTAGAGCCCCTGAATCGCGCCCTGGCCAACTGCACCACCTGGATTACGGGGATGCGCCGCGAGCAATCCCCCACCCGCGCCGATATCGGCAAGGTGCAGTGGGATGGCAAGCGCAACCGCCTCAAGCTCAACCCGCTCGCCGACTGGACAAACGGCCAAGTCTGGAAGTACATCCTCGACCACGGGATCCCTTACAACCCCCTCCACGACCGCAACTATCCCAGCATCGGCTGCATCCACTGCACGGCGCCGGTGGAGCCGGGAGCGGATCCCCGCTCTGGCCGCTGGAAGGGCACAGCCAAAACCGAGTGCGGCCTGCACACCTAGCCTATGAACCCTTCGCCTGTCCTAGAGGTGGCTCAGTTTGAAGTCAGCCCCGGCTCTGAAGCCGCTTTTGAGGCTGCCATCGCGCAAGCCTTTGTCTACCTACAACAGACCGATGGCTATCGGCAGCACCAACTGCAGCGCTGTTTAGAGCACCCTCAGCAATACCTGTTGCTGGTACACTGGGGATCCCTGGAGGCCCATTTGGTTAACTTCCGCCAATCGGAAAACTTTGTCCGCTGGCGCGCCCTCCTCGAGCCCTACTTTGCTCGGCCACCGCAGGTGTTGCATTACCAACTGCTGCCGGGGTTGACCTGATCAGAGGCAGCGCGAGCCTAGGGTTGCGCTGGTGCTGCAAAGCAATGGCGGCCTTCCCAGTCCAGGAGCAACTGGGGTGGGGGGAGTGCTTGCCGACGGGAGCGCAAAGCTCTTGCTACCCTAGTCGAAGGATGGTTTCGTGGTTGGCCAAGGTAGAGGAGGATTTGCTGTGTGAGCAGGTACGGGAGGGATTTCACGCTCTCTCCGATCCGATTCGCCTGCGCGCGCTGCAACTGTTGCGTGGGCGGGAGCTGTGCGTTTGCGATCTCTGCGAAAAGCTGCAGGTAAGCCAATCCAAGCTCTCGTTTCACTTAAAGACCTTGCGAGATGCGCAGTTGGTCAACGCTCGCCAGCAGGGGCGCTGGATCTACTACAGCCTCAACCCACCTTGCTTTCAGCTCTTGCAGCATTTTTTGGATAGCCTAGGACAAGCTGCGCCCTCTGAGGTTGCCGTTCCCTGTGCGGAGGATCCCTAGGTATTTATCCTCGATTGAGGCGCAGGTTGCTTGCCCTGCCGCCCTAGCCCTGGGGGGGGGGACGCCACAACCCCCGCTACAGGGCCTACGGCCCGCTGACGTGAAGGAATCTCAAACTGCCTCAGCAGATACTTCCTCCTCAGATTCACCCCCCACCCTGTCTTGGTGAAACCTGACCAGAAGTTTCCGCATCTGAGAAGCCGTCTGCCGACACTCTCGGCGAACAGCTACCTTGACACTCCCACCGCCTAAAGGCGGGGGATTCTTACGCAGTCCACAAAAGAACCCGCAACGGCGTTGTCAAAGCGCCTCTAGACAGTTCCTTAACGCAAAGCCCCAAGGTTCTGCTGACTTTCTTAAGCAGGTTGGCGGCAGCATTCGCCTCAGCCCAGAGGGTCTCCACCCGTCGGGTTTTTCACCATAATTAGGTAGCTCATCTCCATCTAGGAAGCTTGCCTGCGAGCTGTACGCCTCCTCTACCTCAATAAA
>NZ_JANSHO010000004.1:0-908 GCF_047502635.1 Synechococcus sp. RC10B2 | reverse complement strand
AGTCGCCCTGATGGGTGAGTGGCTGGAGCTGCTGCGTAAGCAGTACAACTATCGCCTGGCAGAACGGTTCAACGGGTGGGAGCAGAATCGCTGCAACATCCATGCCTGCTCCTTGACGGTCTGCCATCTGCCTGAGTTGAAAGACAAGCCCGATTTCTACTCACAGAAACGAGACTTGGTAAACACAAAGGCTCTCTTCCCCGAATACCAAGCGATTCATTCCCAGGTGCTCCAAGACTGCCTACAGCGGGTGCAAAGGGCCTTTGAGCGATGGCTAAAAGGTGACCGCAACGGCAAAAGGGCAGGCAGGCCTAGGTTTAAGGGAGTAGGGCGGTATCGCTCCTTCACCTTCCCTCAGATGAAGCAGGACTGCATTCGAGGGCAGTTTATCCATCTGCCCAAGGTTGGGCCGGTCAAGCTGGTCCAACACCGCCCTTTGCCCGACGGTTTTACAAAGTAGCCAACCAGCGCAAAGATTTTCACTACAAGATGGCAAAGAAGTTGTTAAGTAAGGGGAAGCACATTGCTCATGAGGCGCTTACTATTAGGGGTCTGGCTAGAAGCAGACTAGCCAAATCTGTTGATGATGCTGGGTGGGGTGAGTTCCTGCAAATTTTGGCAGCCAAGGCTGAAAGAGCTGGGCTGTTGACGATTGCAGGGGATCCCCGCGGCAGCAGTCAAGGGTGCTCGGGGTGTGGTCGAGATGTGCCCAAAAAGCTGCATGAGCGGTGGCACGATTGTCCGCACTGTGGGTTGAGGATTGGCAGGGATCACAACTCGGCGAGGGTCATCAAATCCAGAGCGGTGGGGCGTCCCGTTCTTCAAGCTCAGGAAATGTCCTGCTATTGGGCAGGAGTCACTGGGAAGCCCGCACTCTATGCGTCAGCATGAGTGCGGGAGTACGTCAC
>NZ_JANSHO010000003.1:0-912 GCF_047502635.1 Synechococcus sp. RC10B2 | reverse complement strand
TCCTCCAGCCCGCCAAGCTGCGCTGTGGCGGGAGTACCCCGGAGGTTCTGATGGAGAATATAGCCTCGAGGAGCAGCGACTTATCGAAGATCTCATCCGCTTCGACTGGCCGGAAGACCAGGGGAAAGATCTCGCTCCCCTCTCCCCTGAGAGGAGCTGGCGGCCCAGCTGCAGCGGGAGTTGCGGGAAGATTTCCTGCGCACGGCGGTGATGACAGCCGTTGCCGACGGGGTATATTCCGAGCCGGAGGACCGTCTGTTGCACCAATTGGCCGCTGCCTTCGGACTGGAGCTTCCCCAGCTCCACCTGCTCGGGGCCACGCTGGTCAATAAGGGCGCCACCTCGCCATTGCCGGCAGAGGCTCAGGCCGAGAGCGGCTATACCGACCTTTTGGCTCCCTTGCAGAAGTGGCTGGACGGCATCCAAGTCTGCGACGCGAAGGTAGCCCGCTTCTTGTGCCGTATGATCCCCGGCCAGTGCCCCTTTGAGCGGGAGGTGGTGCTGTTTGGCCGCAAGGTGATGCACATCCCCCCATGTGCAAGCTCAACCCTCTCTACGACCAGGTGGTGGCCTTGCGCTGCCGTGCCCTCTCCTTCCTGGCAGAAGCCGGGGAAGACATCAGCCAGTACACAAAAGGATAGCTTGGTAGCCCCGCACTTTAGTGCAGGGCGGAAAAGCCCGCTAGCCACTTTAGTCGCTTACCCATGATGTGGGCCGTTGATATAGTTTTGAATTACCTCAGCCCTAGCATTCCCCGCGGTACAGAAACAATAACTTCTGCTCCAAACGCTAGGCAGTTTTCGCAGGTTAGCAAACTCCTGCCTTAAATATTTAGAAGCTCTACTTTTGAATGCTTTACGAAGCGATGGGCAAGCTATGGTGAGCTTTGCGCTGAGATGGCGAGAACCCAAA
>NZ_JANSHO010000002.1:0-37334 GCF_047502635.1 Synechococcus sp. RC10B2 | reverse complement strand
TCAGCAAAACCTTGGTCAGGGATGCCCAGGCTATTGGTGCGGCACTGGCTTTTGAGGACTTGACAGACATCCGAGAGCGCTTGAATCAGAAACCTCGGAGTAAAGCTGAGCGCCGCAGAACCAATAACTGGGCGTTCTACCAACTCAGGATGTTTGTGACCTACAAGGCTGCCATTGCTGGAGTGCCTGTGGTGCTGGTGCCGCCTGCCTACACCAGCCAGACCTGCCACAAATGCCTGCACATCCACCCTGAGCAGGGTAAGTCCTACCGCAGCGGCAAGTTGTTCAAGTGTGGACACTGCGGGTGGGAAGGGGATGCTGACCATAACGCTGCTCAGGTGATCTCTCTCCTTGGGGCGACTGTAAACTCGCCTGAAATTCCGAAACTTAGCTGTCCTCTGGGGCCGCTAGGGATTGGGATAAAGCCCGCACCCTGCGCATAGCGCGGGTGTCGGGTAGTTTACTTACCTCCAAAGCCTCAGCCAGCGAAGCGGCTGTCTTTCGCTGTCCGGAGCGCAGCAGCATATCTAGCTTCAGGATCCGCTCTATCTGACGTAGCATTGCTTACCTTGGCCAGGATGAGCGCATTCTAAACAACTCACCTGGCAAAAATACTTCCGACTTCTCTAAAGATTTGCTGAAGGCTGAAACTTCTTGGGGACGGGGATCAGCATGAACCCCAATTGGACAGGCTAGACAGAGCGGAGAGCGACCTCTGAGGCTGCCTAGCCGGCCTGGCTGCGCAACTGCCGTAGCAGCCGCTCGAACTCTTCCGGCAGAGGGGCGGTAACCTGCAGCGGCTGGCCGGTGCGCGGGTGGACAAAGGAGAGCTTCCAGGCATGCAGAGCTTGGCCGCTGAGTTTGACGGGGCTGGTTTTGCTCTGGGTGTAGAGGGGATCCCCGACAATGGGCAGGCGCAGGTGGGCGGCGTGCACCCGAATTTGATGGGTGCGCCCGGTCTCCAGCTCAAACTGCATCAGGGTGTAGTTGCCCAGGCGCTCCAGCACCTGCCAGTGGGTTACCGCCGCTCGCCCTTGGCCGGGGGGCACAACCGCCATCTTCTGGCGATCCACCGGGTGGCGGCCAATGGGGGCAGAGATGGTACCTTGGCTTTGGGCTGGCCGGCCAAACACCACCCCTAGGTAGATGCGCCGAGCGGTCTTGGCTTGAATCTGAGCCTGCAGGTGCTGGTGGGCCTGATCGTGTTTGGCGATCACCAGGGCGCCGGTGGTGTCCTTGTCGAGGCGATGGACGATCCCCGGACGCTGCTCGCCGTTGATCCCAGAAAGGCGAGGACAGTGGGCCAGCAGCGCATGCACTAGGGTGCCGCTGGCATGTCCAGGAGCCGGGTGCACCACCAGGCCGCGCGGCTTGTTGATGACAAGCAGATCCTCATCTTCATAGAGGATATCTAAGGGGATCCGCTCCGGCTGCAAGGGGGTGGGGGTGGCCGGCGGGATCCGCACCTCGATTTGATCCCCGGCCTGCAGGGGGCGATCCTTATCCAGGCAGGGCTGGCCGTTCAGCCAAACTTGGCCCTGGCGGATAAGCTGCTGCAGGCGCGAGCGCGACAGCTCCGGCAGTTGTTCTGCCAACCCCCGATCCAGCCGCAAGCCCTGCTGTTTTTCCGTCACTCTTACCTGGCGAATTGCTGCCACCGGATCCCTGAGGCCTTCCATTTGCCCTGTTGCCGCCAACTGCTGCTTTGAAAACATGGTGGCAGAGCGGTTACTTTTGCATTAGATAAAAAAGGTCGAAGATTTGTGGCAACCTTCTCAGATGGATCCTGGCGAGATGGCTTTGTGTCAACCCCTTCTCAGCCTTTTCTAGGGGGTTGCGCCGGGATTTTAACCAGCGGAAAACCCTCAGTACAGTGAGGGTATAGACCCTCAAAGCCAGGCAAGATTCTGGCTGGGGGATGGTTTTTGGCTGCACGTAAGTATTGCAGCCGTGGTTCACATTTGAGTCTGATGGGCATAAGGAGACAGAGCATGTCGGATGGAGCAACGCTGGGATCCCAACTTCAACAGCCCTCTCAACGCCAGCTTGGCTCAGAGCCGCCCTTGGTTGTGCCCCTCACCGAAGTGGGGCTGCGGGACGTGGCCCAGGTGGGCGGGAAAAACGCCTCCTTGGGAGAAATGCTGCAGCAGCTAGCCCCCAAAGGGATCCGCGTGCCCCTGGGGTTTGCCACCACGGCCCATGCCTATCGCCAGTTCATCGCCGCTGCCGGCCTCGAGGAGAAGCTGCGGGAGATCTTCAAAGACCTCGATATCGAGGATGTGCGGAACCTGCGCGAGCGGGGCAAGGCCGCCCGCACCTTGATTTTGCAGACGCCTTTCCCCCCAGAGCTGGAGCAGGCCATTGCCAAGGCCTACCAGGAGCTGTGCGAGCGCTACGGCCCCGATACCGATGTGGCGGTGCGCTCCAGCGCCACCGCCGAAGACCTGCCGGATGCCAGCTTTGCCGGCCAGCAGGAGACCTACCTCAACGTGCACGGGATCAAGGCGGTGCTGCAGGCCTGCCACCGCTGCTTTGCCAGCCTGTTTACCGACCGGGCCATCTCCTACCGCCAGATCAAGGGCTTCGACCACTTCCAGGTGGCCCTCTCGGTGGGGGTGCAGAAGATGGTGCGCTCGGACTTGGCCTGCTCGGGGGTGATGTTCTCCATCGACCCAGAAACGGGCTTTAAAGACGCGGTGCTGATCACCGCCGCCTACGGGCTGGGGGAAAACGTGGTGCAAGGGATCGTCAACCCCGACGAGTACGTGGTCTTCAAGCCCACCCTCCAGCAGGGGCGGCGGCCCATCCTCTCCCGCAAGCTGGGCAGCAAGGCCCTGAAGCTGGTCTACGACGAGGAGGGATCCCGTTCCACCAAAAACGTACCCGTCCCCGAGAGCCTGCGCCGGCAATATGCCCTCAAGGACGACGAGATCCTGGAGCTGGCTCGCTGGGCCTGCCTCATCGAAGAGCACTACTCGGCGCTGCGGGGCCGCTTCACCCCCATGGACATCGAGTGGGCCAAAGATGGGATCACGGGCGAGCTGTTCATCGTCCAGGCCCGCCCCGAGACGGTGCAGTCCCAAAAGGCGGCCAACCGACTCAAGACCTATCGCTTTACCCAGCCGCAGGCGCGCCCAGAACCCCTGGTGCGGGGACGGGCGGTGGGAGAGGCCATTGGCCAGGGCACGGCCCGCGTCATTTTGGATGTGCGCCGCTCGGATCAGTTCCAAGCCGGCGAGGTGCTGGTGACCGAAAAAACGGATCCCGACTGGGAGCCGATCATGAAAAAGGCCAGCGCCATCGTCACCAACCAGGGGGGCAGAACCTGCCATGCGGCCATCATCGCCCGCGAGCTGGGGATCCCGGCCATTGTTGGCTGCGGCAGCGCCACGCAAGTACTCCGCTCCGGCGATCCCATCACCGTCTCCTGCGCCGAAGGGGAGGAAGGGCGCGTCTATCCTGGCTTGCTGTCCTATGAAGTTACAGAGATCCCCCTCGAGGAGCTGCCCCGCCCCCGCACCCAACTGATGATGAACGTGGGCAACCCGGAAAAAGCCTTTGGCCTCAGCGAGATCCCTTGCGATGGCGTGGGTCTGGCGCGGCTGGAGTTCATCATCGCCAACCACATCCAGGTGCACCCTCTAGCGTTGGTTCACTACGAGGAGGCGGTCAAGGAGGAGCCGCGCCTGGCGGAGCTCACCGCCCAGTACCCTGACAAGCCGGAGTACTTTGTGGACAAGCTGGCCCAGGGAGTGGCCACCATCGCCGCTGCCTTCTACCCCAAGCCGGTGATCGTGCGGCTATCGGACTTCAAGAGCAACGAATACGCCCACCTGCTGGGCGGATCTCGCTACGAGCCCCATGAGGAAAACCCCATGATTGGCTGGCGGGGGGCCTCCCGCTACACCGATCCCCGCTACCGCGACGGCTTTGCGCTGGAGTGCCGGGCCATGAAACGGGTGCGGGACGAGATGGGCCTGGCCAACGTCATCTTGATGATCCCCTTCTGCCGCACCCCCGAAGAGGGACACAGGGTGCTGGAGGAGATGGCCCGCCACGGCCTGGTGCGGGGGGAAAACGGCCTGCAGGTGTACGTCATGTGCGAGCTGCCCAGCAACGTCATCCTGGCCGACGAGTTCTGCCAGATCTTCGACGGCTTTTCCATCGGCTCCAACGACCTCACCCAGCTTACCCTGGGGTTGGATCGCGACTCCGCCCTGGTGGCCCATCTTTTTGACGAGCGCCACGAGGCCGTTAAGCGGCTGATCGCCCAGGTAATCCAGACGGTGAAAAGCCACGGGCGCAAGATCGGCATCTGTGGACAAGCCCCCAGCGACTACCCCGACTTTGCCCGCTTCCTGGTGCAGCAGGGGATCGACTCCATCAGCCTCAACCCCGATTCCCTGCTGAAAACCCTGTTGGTGGTGGCCGAGGCAGAAGCTGGCCGATAGGCCCAGGGGGCGGCGCCGGGATCCCGTCTGCTGGGTTACAATCTTCTCTGCTGTGTTGCCATCCCCGCCATGATCCACGAACTCTCCATGCCGGCCCTCAGCTCCACCATGGAAACGGGCAAGATCGTCGCCTGGCTGAAAAACCCCGGCGACCGGGTGGAGAAAGGGGAAAACATCCTGGTGGTGGAGTCGGACAAGGCGGACATGGACGTGGAGTCCTTCCACAGCGGCATTCTGGCCAGCATCCTCATCCCAGCAGGGGAATCGGCGCCGGTGGGCGCCCCCATCGCCCTCATTGCCGAAACCGAAGCGGAGGTGGCCGAGGCCCAAGAGCGAGCCAAGGCCCTCTCTAAGGGTGCTCTACCGGCAACTGCACCTACTGCAGTCCCCACCCCCACAGTTCAACAGCCAACCCCTGTCCCTGCGGCGATCCCCACCCCCACCCTTCCAACTGGCTCCAACGGGGCCGGATCCCAGCGGATCCTGGCTTCCCCACGGGCGAAAAAATTGGCAGAAAGCCTGGGGATCGACCTGCGCACGGTGCGCGGCTCCGGCCCTGGTGGGCGCATCGTGGCCGAAGATGTGGAGCGGGCTGCAGCTCAGGCCGCCTCTACGCAAGCGGCAGCTCCCCCCCCTGTCTCTGCGGCTGCCCCGTCGGGAGAAGTGGTTCCCTTGAGCACGTTGCAGGCGGCGGTGGTGCGCAACATGAACGCCAGCTTGGGCGTGCCGGTGTTCCACGTCGGCTACACCATCACCACCGACAGCCTGGATCAGCTTTACCAACAGGTGAAGCCCAAAGGGGTAACCCTGACGGCCCTTTTGGTGAAAGCGGTGGCCCTGACCCTAGAAAAGCATCCCCTCCTCAACGCCAGCTACACGGAAAACGGGATCCACTACAAAGCCGAGATCAACATTGCCGTGGCGGTGGCCATGGAAGACGGCGGCCTGATCACCCCTGTGCTCAAGCAGGCCAACCGGACCGATCTCTACGAGATCTCCCGCCGCTGGAAGGATCTGGTGGAGCGGGCGCGGCGCAAGCAACTGCAGCCGGAGGAGTACAACAGCGGCACCTTTACCCTCTCCAACCTGGGCATGTTTGGGGTGGATCGCTTCGACGCCATCCTGCCTCCCAACCAAGGAGCTATTTTGGCCGTCGGCGCTGCTCGCCCCACCGTGGTGGCCACACCAGAAAAAGCCATCGCCATCCGCTCCCAGATGCAGGTCAACCTCACCTGCGACCACCGCGTTATTTACGGCGCCCACGCGGCGGCCTTCTTGCAAGATCTGGCCCAGTTGTTAGAACAAAAGGTGGGATCCCTGACGCTGTAGAAGCTCAATAAGTGGGCAGGCTGGGATCCACCTCAAGAGCCCAGGCGTGGATGCCGCCGCTGATGTTGTAGACCTGGCTGAAGCCGTTGGCCAGCAGCCACTGGCTCACTTGGGCAGAGCGGATGCCGTGGTGGCAGAGGACAAAGGTTGGACAATGGGGATCGAGCTCCCTCAAGATTTGCTCGCGCCACTCTTGGTACTGGCTCAAGGGGTAGTTGCGAAACCCGAGGGCACTGAGATTGGCCAACTCCAACTCGGCCGGTTCCCGCACATCGATGAGTTGCAGAGGGCCAGCCTCGGGATCCCTCAGGCGGGCAGCTAGCTGCTGCGGCGCAACCGAGCGAACGAAAGAGGACATGGCTGACCTGTAACCCTATCTGGACCCGTTCTCAGGATATAGCGGCTCAGCGTCTACCCTGGTCTGCTTGCCATTGTTGCAGGTCGTGGTTGGCCGGCAACCCTTCCTTCAGCAACCCCCTGTCGAGTTACTTGGGGCAGCCCCCCTAGAACTCCAAATTTCTCGAAGAAATTTTAACTGTACTGATTGCGGATCCTCTGCCAAGTTCAATAGGGCAGGGATCCCTTTTGGGAGGCTCTGCTTGAGAGAATTGGATCCCAGGGGTTCATCCGGGCTCTAGGTATCCGCAGTTCTGATAGGCTTGACCGATAGGGACTTGCCAAGGATTTTCCACCGATGAAAGGCCCCCTTTCCACAGACGGCCAAGTATCCCGATCTAGCTGGCGAACCGGTTCCCTCTTGCTGACTCTGTTGGCAGGGATCGCTTTCGGCTGTGGAGGAGGAGGCACGGGCAACTCTCCTCCCCCACCATCGCCAGGTGGTGGGCCCGTCATCCTGCAAGTGGATCCAGCCAAGGGCCCCTTTACCAAGCTGGCCGATGCTGTGGCACAGGCGCAGCGGCTGCAAAATGCCACAGAGGGGCTAGAGGTGCTGATCCAGATTTTGGGGGCGGGCAAGGAGAGGCTAGAGAAGGATCTGGCCTTGGATGGGGGCGACGGCACCAATGGCGGGCGGATTCGGATTACCAGCTCCACAGCTTATGAGATCCTGGCCGGGTTGTTCGACGTGATCGTAGCCAGCCAAACCAGCCTGCAAGGGGTGGAGGTGGTGTTGGAAGGCGGAAGGGTGCAGGTCAACGGTGGCACCTTTCAGCCGAGCAAGGTTACCCTCAACGACCCCCGCTCCAACATCTTGGTCAACGGCAACGCTGCCGTTTTGGAGGGAGCTTTCAACCAATTGGCCCAGATTTTTTGCCAGCAATTTTTGGATCCCTGTGTGCAGATCTCCGGAAACAGTCGAGTCAGCGGCATTTCGTCAATCGTTAGCAAAACAGGCGGGGTGGGCATAGGCACAACACCAGGAAGTAACCCAACCCTCGAGAACAACACGATTCTCTTACAAGCTTTAGGGACTTTGGCTGTTCGCTACAGCGACAACTCCGGCGGGATCTTCCGCAACAACCAAATCGAAGGGGATCCACCTACCGCTGGGGCTGGCTTAGTGCTGCAGGCTCGGCAAGCAGGTAGGAGCGGCACTACCGGGATTCAACTGGATGGGGCAGGCTCAATTCCATCCATTCAATCCAACAGGATCGGCGTGGGTGGGATAGCCGGGAGCGTCGGCATTCGCATCTTGCAAGGAACACAAGCCCGTACCCTTTCTGGAAATACATTTCTGGCTCGGGGCGAGGGCAGAGGGATAGCAATTCAAGCGGCCCCCGGCACCCCAGATGTGGTGATTGCAGCCTACCTAGCCGGCAATGCCTTCCAGGGGAACTTTGCTGAGAGAGTTGCTGTGGGACTCTTCACACCCACACCTGAGCCAACGCCTTCTCCCACCCCGACACCTACACCCGTGCCCACACTTAGGCCGACGCCTCCTTCCACCCCGACGCCTACACCCACGCCCATACCTTCTGGCCCAAGGATCACAATCCCTAGCTTACCTGCAGCTGCAACGGTAACTATTACTCAGGCAGACGGCACAGTTATTGCCACTTCCACATCGGTGTCTGGGGATGTCGTCACCTTCCCGGCTCCGTTTATCCTTCCCTTTGGCGGTCAGGTTCGTATCACCCCTGCTGTCCCTTCCCCAGCGCCCATCACAGTGGGAACCATCACCCTTAGCACCTTCGACAACACAACTAACCCTGGCAGCACGACTTATTTCAACCTTGGACCTAGCATTCCCGTAAACTAGCTTTTGTCTGTGTTTAGGCGATTGGTTTTCCTTTGGCTCAAGGTTGCTCAGGCGTGGAAGGCTACCCTTTTGAAATGTGAGGATGCTATGGGTATTTCTGCCGTTTCTTCCCCTGGAGACTTAGCAGTTGCCCTGCCGCCGGGTTTTGATGTCCCTTTGGGTACCTACCATATGGGTGACCCTGCCTTTCGGTTTCCCTGAAGGGGGGTTGGCAAACCTTGCAAGCAGCTTTGGCTCTTAATTTCGTTTTCTTGTTAGAGATTTGCGATGGCTACCTACAACCCTAGTTGCAGCCAGCGTTCTTCGCTAGCCTCCGTGCTTCTAGCCTCCTTCCTAGTAAGAGGGGGCGGCTGCCTGTTCTTTTTCTTCCGAACCCTATGATGAAACTGTTTGAACGTTGCTCCCAGTCAACTGCTTCCATTCGCTTTACCATAACACTTCGCAAACAGTTCGCAGGAGCGGAATTGTCGCCCAAGCCTTTAGCGGGTTAGCCGCCTCAGGGGAATCTGCGGGTAAGTTCACACTCTCTTTGCCCCTAGGGATGGGTCTCTCCACCAGCAATCTAGGCCGTTGGCTGTTCCGACTACTCCACTGCAGCTTTGGCTTCCTTCTCTTTGGCTGCCTTGGCAGCGCGCATTTCCGCCAAAATCTCTTCGGGTCGTTTACCGGCCCGCTGAGATCCGGCAGGCAGCTCGTGGGGATCGATCACCCCCTTGGGCAGATAGGCAAACTCCCGCAGCGGCGTCACCATCGGGTCTTCCGTGACCTTGGAAGGCAAGCGGCCCAGCGCCACCTGGTGGTAGTTCAGCTCGTGGCGGTCGTAGGTGGCCAGTTCATAGTCTTCGGTAACCGAGAGGCAGTTGGTGGGGCAAAACTCCACGCAATTGGCGCAGAAAATGCACACCCCAAAATCGATGCTGTAACTGTAGAGCTCTTTCTTCTTCAGCTCGGTGTTGTAGACCCAGTCCACCACCGGCAGGTCGATGGGGCAAACCCGAACACAGATCTCGCAGGCAATGCACTTATCGAACTCAAAGTGAATGCGTCCCCGAAAGCGCTCAGAGGGGATCAGCTTCTCAAAGGGATACTGGACAGTTACAGGCCGGCGGTTCATATGGTCGAAGACCACTCCCATCCCCTGACCGATGTACTTGGCTGCTTTGAAGGCATCGCTTACGTATTCGCCAACGCGCTTGAGAAAAGTCATGGCCTGTCCTCTCCCTCTCTCGCTTTCTTTACTTTTCATTCAACCCCCGAAAACGCTCGGGAAGGCAAGTTTCAAAGCCGCCGTCAACAGCAAATTCACAAACGAGACGGGCAGCAGAAATTTCCACCCCAAATCCAACAGCTGGTCAATGCGCACCCGCGGCAGGGTCCAGCGCAAGAGGATGGCCAAAAACACAAAGATAAAAGCCTTGACCATCGTCATGAGAATGCCCAACACCGCCGCGCCGATCTGCAAAAAGGGGTTGTCCAACGGGATCCCGAGCCAGGCGGCAATTGTTTCCACCGGCACCACAAACGACCAGCCGCCCAAGTACAACACCGCCGCAATGAGAGAGGCCAGCAGCAAGTTGGCGTAGGATCCCAGGTAAAACAGGGCAAATTTCATGCCGGAGTACTCCGTCTGGTAGCCGGCCACCAGCTCCTCTTCGGCTTCCGGCAAATCAAAGGGGATCCGTTCGGTTTCCGCCAGCGCCGAGATCAGGAAAATGACAAAGCCAATCGGCTGCCGCCACACGTTCCAACTGAGGATCCCCAGCCCACTCTGCTGCTCCACGATCCCCACGGTGTCCAGGCCGTTGCTCATCAGCACCACCGCCAGCACCGACAAGGCCAAGGGCAGTTCGTAGCTAATTGACTGGGCCGCCGCCCGCAGCCCCCCCAGCAGAGAATACTTGTTGTTGGAGCCGTAGCCCGACATCAACAGGCCGATGGGCTGCACGCTGGAGGTGGCGATCAAGAAAAACACCCCGATGGCGATGTTGGAGATCAATAGGTTCTGGCCGAAGGGAACCACCAGATAACACAAAAAGACCGGCAGGAAAACCAGGATCGGCCCCAGCGTGAACAAAACTGGGTCGGCCAAGCTGGGCAGCACATCTTCCTTCGTCAAGAGCTTGATGCCATCGGCAATCGGGATCAGTACCCCCTGTGGCCCGGCCATGTTGGGGCCAATCCGCTGCTGGGCCGCCGCCGAGATCTTCCGCTCTAGCCAGGTCATGACCATCACTCCTAAGGTGGCGGCGATGACCATGAGCAACATGGGCAAAGGTACCCACAAAGCGTGGGCAGCGCCTGGGCTCAGGCCCAAGTTTTGCAGGGCTGTTTCAAAACCAAGCTGTAGGTCAATGCCGGCGGTTGTCATGGGGTTGAGTGGCTCCCTAGAGACGGTGAGTCAAAAAAGGCACTGGAGTCTGTGGATCTAACTAGGCTTTGCCGTTGGGATCCGACTGAGGGGGACGGTGGCGGCGGCGCAGCTCCTGCTGAATGATGGCCTGCAGGCGGGCGTCGGATAACTCTTCGGCGCGGCGGCGCCTTTCTTCTTGGTACTTGGCCCATTGCTTGGGACCGATAATCGCGGCAATAGTTACGACAATCAGGAGCGGCAGAAGCAAGATCGCCCAGGCCATCGCCCTTGTCCTCCCTTTCCTACGAGTATCTTAGCGATCCACCTCCCCCATAATGATGTCGATGCTGCCCAAGATGGCGATCATGTCGGCCACCTTCATGCCGCGAATGAGCTGAGGCAAGACCTGCAGGTTGACAAAGCCGGGTGGACGGATCTTCCAGCGCCACGGACAGACGTTGTCGTCGCCGACGATGTAAATGCCCAGCTCCCCTTTGGCGCTCTCCACCCGTACGTAGGCCTCTCCTTTGGGGATCTTGAAGTTGGCCGAGGGCTTTTTGCTGATGAACTGGTAGTCGCCCTTGTTCCACTCCGACTTTGGCCCCTCCAGCATGCGCTTGGCTTCCAGATTTTCAAAGGGGCCACCGGGCAGGGCCTTCACCGCCTGCTGCACAATTTTGCAGGACTCGCGCATCTCCTTCATGCGCACTCGATAGCGGGCCAGGCAATCCCCCTCTGGGTAAACCGCCACCTCCCAGTCGAAGTCGTCGTAGCACTCGTAGTGATCCACCTTGCGCAGATCCCAGTTGACGCCGCAGGCCCGCAGCATGGGCCCAGACAGGCCCCAGTTGATGGCATCTTGCTTGGAGATGACCCCTATCCCTTCCAGCCGCCGGCGGAAGATGGGGTTGTCGGTAACCAGCCGCTCGTACTCATCTACCTTGGGCAGGAAGTACTCGCAAAAATCGAGGCATTTTTCCGTCCAGCCGTAGGGCAGATCCACCGCCACGCCCCCGACGCGGAAGTAGTTGTTGTTGATGAGGCGCATGCCGGTGACGGCTTCAAACAAATCCAAGATCCACTCCCGCTCCCGCATGGCGTAGAGGAAGGGGGTTTGGGCGCCCAGGTCGGCCAAGAAGGGGCCAAACCAGAGCAGGTGGTTGGTGATGCGGGTCAGCTCCAACATGATCACCCGCAGGTAGCTGGCCCGCCGGGGCACCGGGATCCCAGCCAGTTTCTCGACGGCGTTGACGGTGATGGCCTCGTTGAACATGCCGGCACCGTAGTCCCAGCGGGAGACGTAGGGCAGGTACTGCACCACGGTGCGGTTTTCGGCAATTTTTTCCATGCCGCGGTGCAGATAGCCAATCACCGGCTCGCAGTCGACGATGTTTTCGCCATCGAGGGTGACCAGCAGGCGCAAGACCCCGTGCATAGAAGGATGGTGCGGCCCAAAGTTGAGCAGCATCCGGTCAGTACGGGTCTCGATCATGGGCATGGGCATGGCCGCCGCCTCCGCAACTGAAGAATGTTTATGGTCTGCAACATTTGCAGTATAGCGGCTTTCCCGCGGTTCCTCGAGCTCTCGGGCCATCAGGGATCCCAATTCTTGCTATTGAGGAGCTCTTGATGACTCAGCTAACGTGAAAAAAAGGAGGGAGAGCAATGGCTGGTTCCCCTACAAACAGCTCCTCTCGACGGGAGCAGCAGCATCCGCAATACGACACCGATCGGGCTCTTCTCAACGAGCTGATGGCCCAAGTGCAGGAGAGCCCCCCCTCGGATTGGGTGCTGGCCGAAGTGGCCCGTCTGCGCATCCGCTACCACGGCTTTCCCGGCGCCTGGGATCTGCAGCGGGATTTGGATCAGATCTTGGAACAGTGGGGCCTGAGCGAAGAGGAGCTGTTTGCCCGCACCCGCCAGATCCACGCCCGCGGCCAGGTCTACGGCCGCAGCTTCAGTACACGGGATGACTGGGCCTAGGCAGCAGCCTTTATGGAAGGGTGTCTATCCTTCTGCCCCCTTTTTTGGCAAAAGAGGGGAGTTCCTCCATCCTTCATCAGCACCTGGGAAACTAGGAAGCCTGGAGCTGCTCGGCAAAGATGGGATCCAGAGGCACATCCAAAGCGGCGATGACCTTGGTCCAGAAGTTCATAAAGCCAATCCAGGCCGAGAGCTCCACCAGATCTTCGTCTGACCAAATGGTTTTGAGGCGGGCAAAGAAGCTGTCGGTCACCACCATGCTGGGCACGGTCATGCGCTCGGCGTACTCGATGGCCAGCTTCTCGGCTTCGGTGTAGAGGGCGCTGGTGCGGGCCTGGGCCACCGCGGCAATTTTGGCCGGGGAGGCGCCGTGTTTTTGCGCCTGCAGGGTGTGGTAGGGCAGGCAGTAGTGGCGGCAGCCGTTGATCTGGGCAATGCGGATGCTGACCAGCTCTTTTAGCTCCTCGGGCAGGTTGGGGTTGTCGGTGTGCAGCGCTCCGTACAGGTTCATCACCGCCCGCATCAGCTGCGGCTTGTGGGCCATTACCTGTAGCGGGTTGAGGGCGGTGCCATAGGTTTTTTCTAGGCTTTCGTAAACCTTCTGCAGTTGCTTGTCGGCTTTTTCCGGAGGAACAGGAGGGATCCGCATGGATGATCTGTAAAAAATTGCAGCATTCTCGACTTTAGCGCGTTTGGGGGATATCTCCTCCTGCCCGCCACAACTAATTGCCCAAGGACTGCTCGAGGGCTTCTACCTGCTGTTGGGTAGCTGTAGCCCCTTGGTTGAGGGTTTGCTGGAGCTGTTCCCGCGATTGGTAGATCTGCAGCGGCCCTCCCTGGGGGATCCCTTGCTGGGCGGCTTCTGGGCTGGCCTGCTCTGGACTTGGCTCTGAACTGAGCGGGTTGCGGTAGAGCCGGTTCACCACCAGAAAGCCCACCAGCACTACGGCAGTTGCCACCAAAAGTCGAACCATACCCGGATCCCTTGCAAGCGTCTAGTTCTAGAATGCCCAAAAAGAGTATCAGGTATCAGAGGTCGGGCAAAATGGCGCAGACTGCTCAGCCGGTGCGGGTTGGCATTGGCGGCCCGATGGGATCCGGGAAGACCGCCCTGGTGGAAAAGCTCTGTCTGGCACTGCGGGATCCCTTGTCTTTGGCCGTGGAGACTAATATACCCGCGAAGATGCCGAGTTTTTGGTGCGGGCCAAGGCGCTGGCGGCGGAGCGGATCATCGGCGTGGAGACCGGCGGCTGTCCCCACACGGCCATTCGGGAAGACGCCTCCCTCAACCTCGATGCCATTCAGGAGCTGGAGCGCCGCTTCTGTCCCCTGAATCCCATCTTGGTGGAATCGGGAGGGGATAACTTGGCGGCCACCTTCAGCCCAGAGCTGGTGGATGCCTGCATCTATGTTATTGATGTGGCCGAAGGGGACAAGATCCCGCGCAAGGGGGGCCGGGGATCACCCGCTCCGACCTGCTGGTGATCAACAGGATCGACCTGGCGCCCTATGTGGGGGCGGACTTGGGGGTGATGGAACGGGATGCCCGCCGCATGCGGGGAGACAGGCCCTTTGTCTTTACCAACCTGCGCACGGGCGAGGGACTGGATCAGATCCTGAGCTGGCTGAAGCGGGAGGTGCTCTTTTGCCCCATCCAGGCTAACTCCCCCTCTGTAAGCCGCCTGTGACCTTCGGCAAGGCCCTCTTGAAGATCAGCCGCCAAGGCGAACATGCCCGCATTTGGGAGTATTCTCAGGCCCCCCTGCAATGGCTGGGATCCCCCGGTGAGCCGCCCCTCTATTACCTGCGCAACCCCAACGGCGGCCTGCTGGGCGGGGATCGCCACCGCATCGCGATCGAGCTGGGGGCAGGCGCAGGGCTGGCAATTCGCACCCAGGGGGCAACCCGCCTCCACCCCGGCCTGATCCGGCAACAGGCCAAGGTCAAGCTGGCCCCCACCAGCCAACTGATCTGGATCCCTCACCCGACCATTCCCGGCGCAGGAGCAGACTTCCGCCAACAGGTGCAGATCGAGCTGGATCCCAGTGCCCGCCTGGCCTATGCCGAGATCTGGACGGCCGGGCGGCTGGCCATGGGGGAATGCTGGCAGTTTCGGCGCCTTTCCAGCAGCTTGCGGGTTTGGGTCGCTGCCGGGAGCCCATCTGCTAGCCGCCAGAAAAAGCTCTGGCTGCAAGAACACATCGATCTCCGCTTTCCCCACCAGCATGTCTCCACCGCGTCGGTGCTGGGATCCCATCTCTGCTGGGGATCCCTGTATTTGCTGGGGGACTGGCCGGAACCCACTTGGCCGACCGTTCACGTCAGCGGGACAGAATCCCCACACTGGCTGGTCAAGTCTCCGGATCCCGTCTGTCAGGGCTGGATCCTGCGCCAGGTGGGGCCACAGGCAGAGGCCATCTGGCAGCAGTTCGGCCAGGTTGTGCAACAGCTTGCCGCGGCCCAGAGAAGCTCAAGCCAGGGGTGGTAGGCTAGGGCTGGCTTCACCCGACCCGTTGCCCGAGATCATGAACGCGGCCCGACGCATTATCAAACGTTCTGTTCGCAAGGGACGAAGTCGCTGGCTGCTCCTCTACGAAAGAGGAATGGCTCTGCTGGCCCTGAGCAACCTGTGCTGGGTGCTCTTCGACCTCAGCTACGTGCCCTGGCGGGACTTTTGGCTCCAGGGGCGGGTGCAGATCTTCGGCGCCTTTGGCCCTCCCATTCCCCTGCCCATCCTCTCCCAACAGACCAGCCGCTCCCCGGTAACCGACCTGTATGACCCGGTGAAAGGCATTGAGCCCAACCCGGAAACCCAGCGCTACTTGGCCCTGGTGGATGAGCTGCGCCAGGTCACCCTGCGCTTTGGGGTGGAGTCGGAAGCGGCGGCGCCGCTCCTGGCCCGCTTGCGGCAACTGAGCGACGAGATGATCGAGACCAACCCCTTTCAGGCCGCCAACAAAACCGGCCAGTTTGTGCGCATCCTCAACTTGATGCGGGAGCACATCCCCGGAGCCGACTCGGCCAGGGCCGCCTTCGCCCGCTTCTGGACTGCCGAATACTTGGCCAGCGTCGATCCCAAAGACGGGATCGAATTTTTCCAGGCCCGGCTGCGCCCCCTCTTCGAGACCAACTACTCCCGCCCCATCGGCGAGAGCGGCAGCCCCGTGGACTTTTTTCCGCTGCTGGATTTTCCCTTTGTGTTGCTGTTTGGGCTGGAATTTGTCCTGCGCACGGTGGCCATCAGCCGCCGCTACACCGGCGTCAATTGGCTGGATGCCATGCTCTGGCGCTGGTACGATGTGCTGCTGCTGTTGCCCTTTTGGCGCTGGCTGCGGGTGATCCCCGTCACCATCCGGCTGGGACAGGCGCAGTTGCTGGATCTGGAGCGGGTCCGGGCCCAGGTAAGCCAGGGCTTTGTCACCAACTTCGCCGAAGACCTGACCGAGGTCATCGTCGTGCGGGTGATCAACCAAATCCAGGCATCCATCCAGCGGGGATCCCTGCCCCTGCTGCCGGCAGCCGATCCCTCCCGCAGCTACATCGACCTCAACGAGATCAACGAGCTGGAAGCCATTGCCAACCTGGTTTTTCGCACCGTCCTCTACCGCGTCTTGCCCCAGGTTCAGCCGGAGGTGGAGCAATGGCTCCGCTACAACCTGGATGGCCTGCTCAAACAACTCCCCGCCCTGCAAACCCTGGAACGGCTGCCCGGCCTCGGATCCCTGCCCAGCCAACTGACGGAGCGCCTGGCCGGCGAGCTGACCACCACCACCTACAAAGCCTTGACCAACAGCTTCGAGGATCCCGTCGGCTCCAAGCTGGTGGCCCAACTGTTGCGGCGATTTGGCGAAGTCTTGGCAGGTGAACTTACCCAGCAACATGCTCTGGATGAGATCCGCTCCCTGCTGCAAGACTTGCTGGAAGAGATCAAGATCAACTACGTAGAGCGCCTCTCCCAGGAAGATCTGGAGGAGGTGATGGAGCAAACCCGCAAGCTGCGGCAAAAAGCCCAGCAACTCGAGCAAGCCCGCGGCGCGTAGGGGTGGTTGACGAGGTTTCGCCGGTTCAGTAGGATAATGGTTCAAGCCTGGGCGAGTGGCGGAACTGGTAGACGCACCGCACTCAAAATGCGGCGGGAAACCGTGTCGGTTCGAATCCGACCTTGCCCATGGCAAAGCGACTCTAGCCTTGGCGTTTGCTCTTGAGAAGGAGCTGCCTCCATCGACAGGATCCCACTCCGGCAACTGGCTTTTCCGAGCTGCGTAAACTACCCGGCTCCGACCGCCCCCCCTTCCCTCCCAACCCCCCGTATACGGGGGGCAGGGGGATTGAGGGGGGTACAGTGCGGGGCTGCTGCGGCTTCTAGCTGAGGGGTTCCGGTTAGATGGCAGCCCAGAAGCCTGCAAAGCCGTGAAGGGTACCTTGCCGATTGCCTGGGGAACCTGGGCTCCTTTGGGGGATGGCAAGCTGGCGGTGGCCTTTGGGGTCTTTTGCTAGGGAGAGGGAGAAAGCTCCCCGCCGGCTGATCCCAAGCGGCGCACCAGTTGCCAACCCTCTACCTCGGCCAAAGGCTGCAGCCCCAAATCCTGGAGCGATAGCTGCTGAGCTTGGACGGGAGAGACCCACAGGTAATCCCCATGTTCTCCTGCTTGCAGGGCGGCGTCATCCACCCATCGCCCTGGGTTGGGGGTGTAAAAGGCGATGGCCTGGGCCTGACAGACATCTGGCAGACCACTGCGGCCAATGTCCACTACGGGGAAATCGCCCTTGTCAGAGCCCAGCATCTGTTTCCAGTCCAGCTGGGCAAAGGCGGGATTGAAATTGCCGAAGTCAGGCCGCAGAACAATGCTGACCATGGTGAGGATGCTGGCAGCTAGAAGCGTGCCCACCCAGAGTTCGCCGGCATAATGCAGCACCCGCCGCCAGCTCCAGATCGCTGGCAAGAGCAGATACAACAGGCCGATCGCCATCAATGGCCAAGCGTGGGGTTGGAGCAGACCCAGTCCCTCGACGTCCCGCCTGACGGCCACCCCCAAACCCAAAAGCAGGGTTCCCACCGCCGCCAGCCCCCAAGAGAGCACCTGGGCTAGGGGGGGTTTGTTTCGCCGAGAACCTCGTCCCGCTGTTGCCACCGAGCCGGTGCGGAGCGGAAACGGCAGAGCTTGATCGAGGACTACCCCCGCCAGGAGAGCCAGCCAGGGATAGAGCTGTACCGTGTAGTAGGGGGTTTTGGTGGGGTAGAGCTGCAAGAGCAAAAACAACAGCAGGGGGAAAGACCAAACCAGCAGGGTGGATCCCGGCTTTTGCCGCAGCAGCAGCCAGCCTCCCACCAAGGCCAAAACTGTCCAAGGGAAGCCATGGATCGGGATGTGCCAAAAGTAGTACCAGCCGCTGGCATCGGCATGGAAAGGTTCTCGCCCCAGATCCCACACCTTCCCCACCAAAGCAGCTAACACCTTTGGGCCGTGCACCCCTACAGCCGGCACTAGCCACAGGCCAAAGATCCCCAAGCCCAGGCCAATTGCCAGCCAAAATTGGGCAGATCCCAGCCAGTGCCGCCGCTGCTGCCACAGGTAGGGGATCAAAGCCACCGCCGGCAGCAGGATCATGGCGCTCTTCATCAAAAGGCCCAGTCCAAAGGCCACTCCCGCCAACCAGAACCAGCGCCGGTGGCCGCGGATGCCGTTCACTAGGCCTAGGATCCCCAGGAGCTCCAGGCAGGTTAGAGGCACATCCTGCCCCACCAGCCGCCCCTGCTGCACCCAGAGGTAGCAGAGGGGCAAAACCGCCATGCCCAAGAGGGCCGCCCGGGTTGGCAAAAAGGCTCGCCCAATCCAGCCCACCAGAGGAATAGAAAGCAGAGCCGCCAGGATCCCGGGCAGCCGCGCCGCCCATTCGTTGATGCCGTAGAGGGCAAAGCTGAGGGCCACGCTCCAGGTGAGCAGAGGGGGTTTCTCGAAAAAAGGCTCCCCCAAAAAAGTCGGCCCCAGCCAGTTGCTCCCCCGCAGCAGCTCGCGGGCCATCTGGGCATAAAAGCTCTCGTCGCAGCCGGCCAAACTGGGATCCGCCCCCGAGAGCACAAACAGCGGCACTGCCAGGCCCATGATCACCAGGCTCAGGCCCCAAAAGGACAGCAGGTGCGGGTCGCGGCGAAACTGCACAAAAGAGCTGGATCCGGGCAGGGATCCCCCGCCAGGAGAACTGCCCAAACGGTTGGGGTTGCCGAAAGGACGCATGAACAAGCCCTCTGGAACGACACCAAGTAGCCGCTCTGACCAGACTAAACTCTGCGACAAGGGATCTGGCCTTTTTTTAGCGCTACGCACCACTGACGCGAAGGGGAAGCTCCAGGGATCCAGAGGCGCTCTCCAGCTTATCTGCCAGACAGGTCAAGCCCTGAAACCAGCATGGGGTTGCAGGTGCAGTTCGACCATAGTAGAAGTTCTCCCCCGTCGGTGAACTCCCAAAACTCAGCCCTGGTGGATCGCAGCTCTTGGCAGATGCTCTCAACAGCCTCGACAACACCGAGGTGGCCACCAGTTCTTGCAGAGCCTCTGCATCCTTCCCGCCCCCACCGGTTTCAGGCGGCGAGGGCGACGCCCAACCCAATTGGGAGCTGTGGGTATCTCGTTCACGGTGGCTCTGCCCAGCAAGGGGCTGCCTCAATACTCACTTAGCAGAGCTTCCACAAACTCGTAGCTGGAAAAAGGCCGCAGGTCCTCCAGCCCTTCGCCGGCGCCGATAAAGCGGATGGGCAAGTGCATCTGCTGGGTAATGGCCAGGGCAATCCCCCCCTTGGCGGTGCTGTCCAGCTTGGTGAGGATGACGCCGGTTAGCTTGGCCACTTCGGCAAACACCTGGGCCTGGCGCAGGCCGTTTTGCCCTTGGGTGGCATCCAAGACCAAGAGGCTTTCCACCTTGGCTTCGGGAGCTTTCTTGTCAATGATGCGGCGGATCTTGGCCAGCTCCTCCATCAGGTTTTTCTTGTTTTGCAGGCGGCCTGCCGTATCCACCAGCAGCAGCTCCGTACCTCTGGCCTTGGCGGCGTTGATGGCATCAAACACCACGGCTGCCGGGTCGGCATTGGGAGACGGGTTGGCGATGACCTCCACCCCCGCCCGTTCTGCCCAGATCTTGAGCTGCTCGACGGCAGCAGCGCGGAAGGTATCGGCGGCAGCAATTAGACACTGGTAGCCGGACTCGCGGGCCACATGGGCAATTTTGCCGATGGTGGTGGTCTTGCCCACCCCATTCACGCCGACGATCAGCCAAATGTTGAGCCTGCCCCGCTGCGGCGCAAAGGTGGGATCCCCTACTGTCAGCATCTGGCGCATCTGCTGCTTGAGGTACTTCACCGCCTCCTCGGGGGGCACCACCTCCTCGCGCATGCGTTTTTGCAGGGCCTGGATGATCTGCTCAGTGGCCTCAACTCCCACATCCGCCTGCAGCAGCATCGTCTCAATTGTTTCGACCGCCTCTTGATCAAGAGGCCCCCGGCCTATTAGAGCCTTTAACTGGTTGATCAGGTTGAGGCGGGTTTTGCCCAAGCCTCGCCGCAGCTTTTGCAGCCAGGAGATCTCTTCTACGGAGATCTCTTCGGGCTTGCGCCCTTGGGCTGCCAGGATCTCGGCTGACCAGCGAAAGCCCTCGTCGAAAACCACCTCTTCCGCCGCCGGCTCTGGGGGCGGGGCAGCCACGGCTGCCGCCATTGGCTCCGGTTCCTCCACAGCGGTTGCCTTTAGGGCTTGCAGGCGCTCGGCAGCACGGGGGGCCAGATCAAAGAAGGAGGCCGCAGCAGCCGACTGCTCAGGAGGCGATGGGGGAGAGACTGCCTCAGTTGCTGCAACTGCTGGGGCAGAGCCCTCGCTTGCAGGCGATTCTGCTGCAGGGGTGGCTGGGGAGACAACCTTTGCTTGAGTGGCTTGGGCAGCAGCTCGCGCTTTCAGGTTGGCATAGGCGGCCTTGGCAAAAGCCAAATAGTCCTCCGGCGACATCGCTGCCGACTCTGCCGCTGGGGGAGGCGTCGACTCGGCATTTGGGGGAGAAGATTCTGCTTCGCCCTTGAAGTCGGTGTAGCGACGGCGAAACCAATCGAAGGCCATAATCCCACCTCTACTTTTGTTTTCCAGTTTGGCAGAGCAGCTCTCTTTCGGGAGCGCGGCTCTGCAATCCTGGGGAACGGCGCAGCTCCTTCAAGCGAACACCACAGTCTTGTTGTGGTAGACCAGCACGCGATTTTCCAGGTGATAGCGCACGGCCCGGGCCAGGACTAGGCGCTCCATGTCGCGGCCCTTGCGAATGAGGTCGGCTACTGTGTCGCGGTGACTTACCCGCACCACGTCCTGCTCGATGATCGGCCCTTCGTCCAGCTCCTCGGTGGCGTAGTGGGCGGTGGCGCCGATGATCTTGACGCCCCGCTGGTGGGCGCGCTGGTAGGGGTTGGCGCCGGCAAAGGCAGGCAGGGTGGAGTGGTGAATGTTGATCACCGGCGGCGCCTGGCGGAGCAGCCACCCGCTCAGCACCTGCATGTACTTGGCCAAGACCACCAGGTCAATGCGATATTCCTGCAACAGGGCGAGCTGGCGGGCCTCTGCCTCGGCCTTGTTCTCCGGAGAAACAGGGATGTGGTAGTAGTCAATGCCAAAAGAGCGGGCCAGCGGCTCCAAATCGGGATGGTTGCTGATGATCAAAGGAATCTCCGCCAGCAGCTCCCCAGCCCTCTGCCGCCAGATGAGATCCAGCAGACAGTGGGGCTGCTTGCTAACCCACACCGCAATGCGCCGGCGCGTGTCGGAAAAATGCAGCTCCCAGTTGGCCTGGATCCCGCGGGCAATCCCAGAGAAAGCGGGGACAATCTCCGAGCGTTCCAAGCGAAAGCCCTCTAGGTCCCACTCGATGCGGCTCAGGAACAGCCCTGCCTCGAGATCTGTGTGGTGGTCGGCGTGAAGAATGTTGCCGTCGTAACTGTAGATAAAGTTAGAGAGCTTGGCTACCAGCCCTTTTTGATCGGGGCAAGAGACCAACAGGGTGGCCATGGGCATAGAGGCGCAAAGAGCTCGCCCCTTTACCCTAGGGCCTGGATCGGTCTCCGAGCAAGCACCCCTGGCCAAGGGGTTTCAGTCCTGTCGGTTGATCTCCTGCAACAACCAGGGATCCACCGGCCGACCATCCCAACGCCTGAGGTCGATGCGAATCCCCATCGTCGCCGAGGAGCCGGCAGGGGGCAGCTCCTGGTGAGATCTCGGAGTCGGAGGGGTTTTGGCCGTGTTGCCGCAGCCCGGCTGCTACCTCCGCCGGAGCAAAACGAACAGGTGCGTGATCTCCATGCCGAAACAGAGCAGGTTGCAGCGGGGCATAGACTAGGCAGCATCCGCCGTTGACGAGCCCTCGGACGGGGATGCGGCGGCCACAGGCTCTGCTTCGGCAGCCGGCTTTGTGGACGGGTCGGCTGTGCCGGTCGAGTTGGTTTGGGTTGGGGCTGGAGCTGCTGTTTTGGCGCCCTTGGGAGCGGCTGTGCGGGCGGCCTTTTCCAGCTCCTCGGCTTCCTGGGTTAACTGGGCCTCAAACTCTCTGGCGGCATCCTGCAAGCTGCGCAAGGTTTTGGCTAGGGCACGGCCAATCTCCGGCAGCTTGCGCGGCCCAAACACCAAGAGGGCCACCGCAAAGATAACCAGCATTTCCGGCAGTCCAACGCCTAGAAAGTTCATAAGCCCTGGGATCCCTTCGCTTCCCTAGCCTGACATCTTCTTGCCCTTGGCCGCAAGCACTTTCCCCCCTCCAGGGCTTGGGGCTTTCTTGGCAAAGGGCTGTTGCCGTCTTGGCTGGGCTGGCCGGCCAAGCCAATTGGAATGGTAAAATTGCGCTATATCGCTACTTTAATGATTGGCCTAGGCTTGCCCATGCTCCAAATTCTCCAGAAGCTCCTTGGGGATCCCAACGATCGCAAGATCCGCAAGTACCTGCCTGTTGTCAAGCTGATCAACTCGCTGGAGATTGAGATCGCCTCCCTTTCGGATGCGGAGCTCAGGGCCAAGACCACCGAGTTTCGCCAGCGCTTGGATAGAGGGGAGTCCCTCGACGATCTCCTGCCCGAGGCTTTTGCAGTGGTGCGGGAAGCGGCCAAGCGGGTTCTCAACTTGCGCCACTACGATGTGCAGCTCATTGGCGGCATGGTGCTGCACGAGGGCCAGATTGCCGAGATGAAAACTGGCGAAGGGAAAACCCTGGTCGCCACCTTGCCTGCCTATCTCAACGGCCTGACCGGGAAAGGGGTTCACATCGTTACTGTCAACGGCTACTTGGCCCGGCGGGACTCGGAGTGGATGGGGCAGGTGCACCGCTTCCTGGGCCTGACCGTCGGCCTGGTGCAAGAGGGCATGTCCACCGACGAGAAGCGGCGCAGCTACCACTGCGACATCACCTACTGCACCAACAGCGAGCTGGGCTTCGACTACCTGCGGGACAACATGGCCACCGACATCAAAGAGGTGATGCAGCGGCCCTTTAACTACTGCATCATCGACGAGGTGGACTCCATCCTCATCGACGAGGCCCGCACTCCCCTGATCATCTCCGGCCAGATGGCCCGCCCCTCCGAAAAATACCTCAAGGCGGCTCAGGTGGCGCGGGAGCTGATCCGGGACGAGCACTACGAGGTGGACGAAAAAGCCCGCAACGTCATCCTCACCGACGAAGGGTTTGAGGCGGCGGAGCGGCTGCTGGGGGTCTCCGACCTGTTCGATCCCAAGGATCCCTGGGCGCACTTTGTCTTTAATGCAGTGAAGGCCAAGGAGCTCTTCATCCGGGATGTCCACTACATCGTCCGCAACCAAGAGGTGGTGATCGTGGACGAGTTCACCGGGCGGGTGCTCCCCGGTCGCCGCTGGTCGGACGGGCTGCACCAGGCGGTGGAGGCCAAGGAGGGGGTGCCGATTCAAAACGAGAGCCAAACCCTGGCCACCATCACCTACCAAAACCTCTTCCTGCTCTACCCCAAGCTCTCCGGCATGACAGGCACTGCCCGCACCGAGGAAGCCGAGTTCAGCAAAACCTACAACCTAGAAGTCACGGTGATCCCCACCAACCGGCCCATTCGCCGCAAAGATGCCCCCGATTTGGTGTACAAGACCGAAAACGCCAAGTGGAAAGCGGTCGCCGAGGAGATTGCCCACATGCACGCCCAGGGGCGCCCTGTTTTGGTGGGAACCACCAGCGTGGAGAAATCCGAACGCCTCTCGGCCATGCTCAAGGAAATGGGGATCCCCCACAACCTCCTCAACGCCAAACCGGAGAACGTGGAACGGGAGGCGGAAATCATCGCCCAGGCAGGACGCAAAGGTGCTGTAACCATTGCTACCAACATGGCCGGGCGGGGCACGGATATTATTTTGGGCGGCAATCCGGAGTACATGGCCCGCCTCAAGCTGCGGGAACGGCTGATGCCCAAGCTGGCCCAACTGGACGCCGACAACCCCCTGGGATCCGTTCCCATGGTGGGACGGGGCGGTGGGCAAGGGTTTGGCGGAACCTCGCCCAAGCCGAAAAAATCCTGGACGGTGGTCTCTCCCAACTTTTACCCCTGTGAGCTGTCGGCCCGCACCAGCCAGGCTTTGGACGAGGTGGTGGCAGCCGCAGTGGCCAAGTACGGGTTGAACCGTCTGCCGGAGCTGGTGGTGGAAGATCTCATCGCGGTGGCCTCGGAGAAGGCGCCGGTGCAGGATCCTCTGATCTTGCAACTGCGGGAGGTCTACAACAGCATCAAGGCCGAGTACGAAAAGGTCACAGAGGCCGAACACGAGGAGGTGGTGCGGCTGGGGGGCTTGCATGTCATCGGCACGGAGCGCCACGAGTCCCGCCGCATCGACAACCAGTTGCGGGGCCGCGCCGGACGGCAAGGAGACCCTGGCTCCTCGCGCTTTTTCCTCAGCCTAGAAGACAACCTGCTCAAGATCTTCGGTGGCGAGCGGGTGGCCAAGCTGATGGACATGTTCCGGGTAGACGAAGACATGCCCATCGAGCACCCGCTGCTTTCCAGCAGCCTGGAGAACGCGCAGCGCAAGGTGGAAGTGTATTACTTTGACCTGCGCAAACAGGTGTTCGAGTACGACGAGGTAATGAACAACCAGCGGCGGGCCATCTACTCGGAGCGGCGGCGCATCCTGGAAGGGGAGAACCTCAAACCCAAGATCCTCGACTACATGCGCAAGACCGTTGAAGAGATCGTGCGGGCCCACGTCAACCCGGAGCTGCCGCCGGAAGAGTGGGAAATCGACAAGCTGACCGCCAAGATGCAGGAGTTTGTGCCCCTGCTCAAAGAGAACCTCAAGGCCGACGACTTGCGGGATCTCTCCTATCAGGAAATCCTAGACCACCTGATCAAGCAGGCGGAGCTGGCCTACGAGGCCAAAGAGGCTTTCTTGGATACGTTCGAGCCCGGCTTGATGCGGAAGGCGGAGCGCTTTTTCCTGTTGCAGCAGGTGGACACCCTCTGGCGGGAGCACCTGCAGCAGATGGAGGCCTTGCGGGAAGCGGTGGGCCTACGGGGTTATGGGCAACGGGATCCCCTCATCGAATACAAGAACGAGGGCTACGAGCTGTTCCTGGAGATGATGGACAACATCCGCCGCAACACGGTCTACAACCTGTTCGTTTTCACGCCCCAGCTCGTGCAAGTGCCACAGGTGGCACAAGCCGTCCCGGCGCAGGCAGTGGCTGCCAGCCCCGAGACCGGTGGGGTGGTGGAGGCCGATTTCGCCGAGGACTAGGTTTACCCTATCTCCTGGGAACGACACCTCAGCGTAAGGAAAAGCCCCGACAAGGCGGAGCAATAGCCAGAAGGGATCCCCACTATTGGGGAAGCCGCTTCTCGAAATCCAGATCCGGCAAGGGCAGATTGGCCGAGCCGCCTCCTTGGCCGGTGAGCATGGCCAGGCGGCGGGAGACCTCGTCGTCGAGGGCCATTTCGTCCAGTTGGGCGGCAAGTTGCTCGCTGCGATCCTCGGAGAGCTCGCTCAGGGCGCGCGCCTTGAGCTGGCGAGCTTGGATGGCGTTCTTGGCCGCCTCGAATTGGGACTTGGCCGAGTCAATGCTATAGGCGTTGTTAACGCGGGTCATCTGTTCAAGGGCTTTGTTCACCTCGTAGATGTCTTTGAGGTTGCTCAGCTCGCTCTTGTAGGCCGCCAGCCGCTCTTTTTCGCGGGCCAGCTTTTGCTTGGCAGCGGTGACGTAGCGCTCTGCTGTTTCCACATTCTCCTTAAGCGGGCCGAGAATCGCTTCAATGCGCAGCGCTTCTGCCATGGCCAGGCGGGCGGCTTCTTGATCCCCCCGTTGGGCGGCCAGGCGGGCTTTGTTCTCCAGGGCCCGGTACTCGCGCACCTTTTGCATGTATTTCTGTTCGGCGCGCTGGTAGGCGGCCACCTGGGTGGCGACGGCTTCGGTGAGGCGTTGCACCGTTTCTTGCATGGCCCGCAGCGATTCTTCTGCCACCATCACCGCCCCTGTGCCGCCCTTGTCCACTGGGATCCCCCACAGCCAGTTCCAAGTGCCGACAATAACGCTGCCGGCCCGCTGCCCAAAAATGCCGTAGATGATCTTGCGCGCGCCCATGGCTTGCCTCCTTGTCGATGGCTGACTCCTACTGTATTCAATCTTTTCCGCAACTGGGAAGGTCTGCGGGATCCGGCAGGCCGGCAAAGTCAAACCCCTCTTCTCTCAAGGCCGGGATCAACTGGCGCGTTACCTCGGCTACTTGGGCTCCCCCCTGGACACCATCATGGAGCACGATGAGGGAGCCGGGCCGGACTTGGTTGAGCACCCGCTCCACCACCACGGCCACCGGCGGGCAGAGCCAATCCTCCGGCACCACACTCCACATCACCGGTAAATACCCCCAGGAGCGCAAGTCAGTTAGCGTCCGGGGCCAGAAGAGACCGTTGGGGGGGCGCACGGCCCGATACTCTTCTGGGGTGCCGCCACAGGCAGCCACGAGGGTATCCTGGCTGCGTCGCAAGCTCTGTAGCAGTTCGCCTCGGCTAAGCTGGGTAAACGAGCGGTGCTGCCAGCCGTGCAGGCCAATGCCGTGGCTCTGTTGGCGGATTTTCCGGGCCAGGTGGGGCCAGCGCTGCACCCGTTCCCCCAACACAAAGAAGGTGGCCGGCACCTGAAACTCCTGCAAAACCCGTAAGAGAGCTGGCGTGTGCTGCGGGTGGGGGCCGTCGTCAAAGGTAAGGGCCACCTGCTGCTTAGGATGCGGGGGCAGCTCCCAGAGAGCCTCCGGGAAAAGAGTCTTCAGGCTCCGGTGCAGGAGGGGGTAGAGGGCGGGGGGGAGCATCTGCTGCGGCGAAAAGAGCATGGGCGTCCCTCGTCAACTTTCCAGAGAACCGCGTGTTACCCCTAGCTGGCTGTGGAGCTTCAGCTGGCGCCACAGTTGAGAGCCACTCATCTGGCCCTGAAGGAGTTGCTGGTAACAACGCAGAGTTTGTTGGATCTCCGCAGGAGACTCCTGGAGGAACTCGATGCGCAGATAGCGCAGCCCCAGATCCAGCAGTTTTTGCACATATTCTGCCCCAGTCTGGGCTTTGCCGTTGTAGAGGGTGTTGCGACAGCCGGCATCCGCTTTCAAGATGTGCTCCACATTGGCCCTATCCCTTAGCTTTACCTGGTGTTTTTCGCAGGGGCGACCACAGTTGGTGTAATCCGTGCCGCTGGAGAGAAAGGCGCAGAAGACGCAGTGCTCCATGTGGAACATGGGCATGTGCTGGTGGATGGTAACCTCGTACCAGTGGGCGGGGCCGGCCTCCAGCAGGGATCCCAGTTGCTCGTGGTTGAGGTCATAGGAGGCGGTCAGGCGCTCCAGGCGGTAGCGGGTTTTCAAGTAATGGGCGGCGAGGGGATTGGCCACGTTCAAGGAAAAATCGCCAATGCAGCGCTGGTTGGCAAAAAAGCGCAGGTGGTCGTAGTTGCGCACCAGGTAGCCATCGGCTCCTGCCGCCAACACTTGTTTTAAAATCCAGGTCTCTCCCGGCTTGGTGATGCGGGGTGGGGCCGCCCACAGCTCCACCTCAGGGTGAGCAGCTTTGGTAGCGCGGATAACTTCTCGGTAGCGACGGGGATCCTCAAACTCCAGGTAGATCTGCCGGATGCCACAGGCAAGCGCCGCCGGCACCTGCTCCGGCTCCCGCACCAACACCACTAGCTGGGGCGATCCCAGCTCGGCTTGCTCCTGGGGCGGCAGCAGGTCTTGCCAGCGGGCTTCAGGATTGAGCTGCCAGCGGCGGGGCCGGGCCCGCAGCGCTTGCAACTGCTCCACCGCCTGGCGCCGCATCTGGTTGAGGACGCTGACCGGCAGCATCACCTCTCCCTCCAGGGCGTTGTGCAGGGATCCCAGCCGGAAGGGCGTGCCCCCTAGGCGGCCCAGTTGCTGCCGCAGCTTCTCGTCGGTGAGGGGCTGCTGGCGAGCGGGTTGCAAAGGCAGTGGGGAATCCACCTGCACCACGTGGCCCTCTTCGTCCCGTAGGATCAGGGTCAGTGGCAGTCCAGCCTGGCCGTGCACTTCCAGGTGGATGGGGCGTTGAAAGCGAGGCTGATCCCCGGCATAGCTCTGGCGCAGGCGCTTTTCTAGCTCCGGGTCGCTGGTCTTCCAGAGGCGATCCCCCACCCGCAGGCGTTTGCAGTCAACGGCCCCCCGGGCAAAGCCGAGCCAGGCCAACCCCTGCCTCTCCTGCACGCAGTAAACCCGCCCTCCTTGCTCGGGCAGCTCCGGCTCTCCCTGGTCAAAGACCACCCCATCCCCCGGCTTGAGGGGGGCTTCTAGGCGCACCCCCACCTGATCCCCTTCGATCTTCAGCACCTGCCCCAGGTAAACCCCCCGCTTTTTGCCAAAACGGGCGTGTACCAGCTCCTGGTTGTTGATGCCCCGCAGCCAGCCGGTGGACAAGCCGCGGGAAAAGCTCATCTCCAGCTCATACCATTCCTGGGCTGAGGGCTGCCACGCCTGCCCTGCCCCCAGAGCGTCCAAGGCCCGCCGATAGATGCGCGTTACATTAGCTACATATTCCGGCGATTTCAGGCGGCCTTCAATTTTCAAACAGTGGATCCCCAGCTTGACCAGCTCCGGCAGCACCTCCAGCCCGGCCAGATCCTGGGGGCTGAGTAAATACCGCTTCTCGCCCAAGTCGCGCCGGATCCCGTCCACCACCAGCTCATAGGGCAGGCGACAGGCCTGGGCGCATTCTCCACGGTTGGCCGAGCGTCCTCCCAGGGCTTCGCTGGTCAGACATTGCCCGGAGTAGGCCACGCAGAGGGCCCCATGGACAAACACCTCCAGAGCAATTGGGGATCCCCTCTCTTCCAGATGGGCGCGGATCTTGGCTATTTCCTTGAGGGAACACTCCCGCGCCAGCACCACCACCTCGCAGCCCAGCTCGGCGGCAAACTCAGCTCCCACGCCGCTGGTGACAGTCATCTGCGTCGAGGCGTGGATGGGGAAATCGGGAGAAAGATGCCGAACCAGGCGGGCAATGCCGACATCCTGCACAATGACCGCGTCTACTCCCGCTGCTGTCATCGCGCGGATGTACCGTTCCGCCTCCTCCAGCTCCTCGGGAAAGACCAAGGTATTTAAAGTTACGTAGCCCCGCACCCCGCGCCGGTGCAGCCAGGCCATCAGCTCCGGCAAATCCGCTTCGGTGAAGTTGCGGGCGCGCAGGCGAGCGTTGAACCGTTCCAGCCCGAAATAGATGGCATCGGCTCCGTTTTCCACCGCCGCCTTTGCACACTCCCAATCCCCCGCTGGCGCAAGCAGCAGCGGCAGCTCGGCGGGCAAGGCCGCCGCCAGACGTTCGGTTTTGAGGGAACTTATCGAAGCGCTCATGAGAAGAACCCTGAGAAAAAACAAGGGATCCTCTCCCATTCAAAAGCAAAAAACCTGAGAGCAGGATCCCCCTTGCCTCAGGCCAAGCCCTACTGCCGGCGGGCCCTTGACAACGCAAAAGACCGAGGTCTCAGAAAGCCTCAGACCGTCCGCCAACTACAGCGCTAGCAGCACATTCAGGATCCCGGTGAGAATGGCACTGAACAGGGCCAGCGTAATGTAGCGGCCAACAGCCGGGTCTTCCCCCAGGAGCCGGTCGGAGGCGCTGATGGTAAAAAACAAAGACCACGCGTAAACTACCCGGCTCCGACCGCTAAGCGGTACGGAGCGGGCTTTCAGTAGCCCTGAGCCTGTTCTGCTCTACCAGAGAACAAAACAGGCCCGAACCTCTAGGCTGGTTTACGACAGCCCCCAAAAGCGCAATCACATTCGCACCATTCAAATCCGCATCCCCTTCCCATCCACAGTGCCCACACTTGAACGACTTGCCACTGCGGTAGGATTGCGCAGGATCGGGATGGATGTGTAAACATTTGTGACAGGTCTGCGACGTGTAGGCAGGCGGCACAAGAACCAGAGAAACCCCTGCAACTCTCGCCTTGTATTCCAGAAACTGGCGTAGCTGGTAGAACGCCCAACTGTTGGCCCTGCGCCGCTCGGTTTTGCTGCGTGGCTGTTGATTGACCCTTTCCCGGATCCCTGTCAGGTCTTCCAGGGCGATAGCGCTGTTGGTAGCTTTTGCCCTAGAGACAATAGCTTTAGAGATGCGATGATTGACCCACGCCTGAAAGCGCCTCTCCTTGCCAGACAGCCGTTGCAACAGTTCTCTGCATCTGCGCCGCGAACTGCGGGTGCCCTTACTGGCTTTGCGTTGGAGTACCGCCCTCAACCGGGAGTAGTGGTCTCGGACTTTGTTCAACTGCTGTCCATTCCAGTTGTCCCCCTCTGACGTATGGGCAATATCTGTCCTCCCCAAGTCCACCCCGATCACCTTGTCGGTATCTTGTTGCTTGGGTGGCTTTTTCTCTACGCAAATCTGGATGTAGTAGGAGCCATCCTTCCGCTGGACTAGGGTGGCAGCTTTTGGGTTAGAACCAGCCAGCATTCCCCTCTGGTAGTTACCAATGGCTAGCTCAAAGCGTTCTCTCCCTTCAACCGTGGTCAGCGACACCGTCCAGTCTTTCTCGCGGAATGAAAAGATACGTGCGTCGTAGGTAACGAACCTACGCTTGAACTCTTTAACCGGACGGTTGCGCTGTCTCGCCACTTTGCGAGCGCCTGCCACCCGTCTGCACACCTGTTGAGCCAAGTTACTGGACAAGCCGAACCGGGCCCGGATTTCGCGGTAGCACAGAGACTGGAGCTTAACGGCGTTGGCGACTTTCTCGGGTGTGTTTTGGTTGACCCAGTTCAAGGCTTGGCCAAAAGCCTCCAAAGTCGCGTCCAATTTGGCGGCTTGCGACGGGGACACCTTGAGCTTGCAGGATATGGTCAGGACTTGGCTCATAAGTTCATTGTACTTCATCAAAGCGCATTCCTCCCGACACTGACCCTACGGGTACAGTGCGGGGCTCCTGCGATTTCTAGCTGAGTGGCGTTGATGGTCTCAAACTGGTTGAATTCAGGGGTGAAGATCTTAGCCATCGTGAAATGCTCCCTACGCCTGGGTGTTTGTACCACCTTAACAAAAGTTAACGCTAGCTGCCACGTTCGCACAGCTACATCAGGGGGGCAGAGTCAGCGCAATATCACTTTGGGAGAAAGCAACAACGTCAGGGATCCCTGGCAATAGTCGATACGGCCTTCTGCAAAGCGCACCTGGGCCAAGCCTGCCTTTTTGAGGGTAATGGCCTGGGGATTGGCCGGCTGCAGGCCAATAGCCGCCTGTATCCACAGGCTCAGATCCGGCTGGTGGCCGACCAAGGCCAGAGACGTGAAGGGATCCCGCTCCGCCTGCCAGCGCACCAGGTCGGCGAAGCTGCCGTCCGGGGCCAGCGGCTCAAACACTTCTAGAGCTTCGGCCAAGTTCTCGTCGAAAAAAATCTCCGCCGTCTGCCGCGCCCTCACAAGGGGACTGGTGAGCAGGAGATCCCACTTCCAGCCCATATCCTTGAGTTGGCGGGCAATTTTGCGGCAGCGCTTGCGTCCCTCATCGGTCAAGGCGCGAAAAGCGTCCTCCACTCCCGCTTGCGCTTCTTCGGCTATGCCGTGGCGAATAAAATCCACAGCCACTTCCTGGACGGAAGCCCGCTTCTCGGCTTCAGCCTGATTGCTTCCCTCTGGCCCGAGCTCAAATGTCATCGGCCCTTGCACGCTTTCTCACTCCTTCAGTCCAGAATACCCCGCTCGGCTTGGAAAAAGCTCGCCTGTTCAGCCTGACCCTCCGGCAGAAAATTGCAGGCGCCTGCTGCGGCCTAAAACAAAAGCCCAGAAAGTTGTGATAGAATTGCTTGAAGTGACAGGTATGTACTGTTTCAGGAGTTCTCCAAGCATGTCTGCAGCAATAGACGTCGCTGATGCTACCTTTGAGGCAGAGGTGCTGCGTAGCGATATTCCGGTCTTAGTGGATTTCTGGGCGCCCTGGTGTGGCCCATGCCGGATGGTGGCTCCTGTGGTTCAGGAGATAGCCGAGCAGTATGCCGGCAAGGTTAAGGTTGTGAAAATTAATACAGACGAGAATCCCCAAACTGCCAGCCAGTATGGCATTCGCAGCATTCCCACTTTGATGCTCTTCAAGGGAGGCCAGAAGGTCGATGTGGTAGTCGGCGCTGTGCCCAAGGCAACTCTAACGACAATTCTGGAGAAGCACTTCGACACGCCTGCCGAGAGCTAAGGTCCTAGCAGGAGGAGCGGCCCTCAACGCTTCAGAGCGCTATGTTTGGATCCGGGGGTAAGGCCTAAGTAGCATTTAGCGTCGATAGCCTATTGCAGTAAAAAGTAATGACAGAGAACTCTGGATTCTGGCTTGGCTGATTCCCTTTCTTCTCTTCTCCAGGAAGTTTTCTCCAACGCCGAGACTCGTCTGAAGCAGTTGGAGCATCACCCCAACCGGACGGCTTGGCTGCGCGTTTTGCAGTCGCTGCAGCGGATGGGATCTCTGAATCTCAGCCGCCTGGACGCTAAGATCCTAGCGGCCACGCTTGAGGATCTGGAGCAGGGCTTTGCGGCCTTCCAGAACTATGTCCATCAGCGCAAGGTAACAGTTTTTGGGTCGGCACGGGTAGGGCCGGACAGCCCGGAATACCGCCAGGCACAGTTGTTCGCCCACTGCATCAGCCAGCGAGGGTTCATGGTGCTGACGGGGGGCGGCGGTGGGATTATGGAAGCCGGCAATCGGGGCGCAGGGCTGGAAAACTCGTTTGGGCTGAATATCCAGCTTCCCTTCGAGCAGATGGCCAATCCTGTGATTGCCGCCAGCGATCGGGTAATTAACTTTAAGTATTTCTTTTCACGCAAGCTCTTTTTTGTCAAAGAAACCGATGCGCTGGTGCTTTTCCCCGGTGGCTTTGGTACGCAGGATGAGGCTTTTGAATGTCTGACCTTGATGCAAACCGGCAAAACCAAGCTCATGCCCTTGGTGCTGGTGGACAAGAAGGGCGGTTGCTACTGGAAAGAATGGGATGAATATGTGCGGGAGCATCTACTCAGCCGCGGCCTGATCAGCCCGGAAGATCTCTTCTTATACACCTTAACCGACGATGTAGGGGACGCCTGCCAGCAGATCCTAGATTTTTATCGCATCTTTCACAGCAATCGCTATGTGCGGGAACTGCTGGTTTTGCGCTTGAATGCCAAGCTCTCGCCCCAGGCTCTGGATATCTTAAACGAAGAGTTTGCCGACATTCTCGACTCGGGCCGGATCGAGCAAACCGAGGCTTTGCCGGAAGAAGCAGAGGAAGAGATTGCCCATCTGCCGCGGCTGGTGATGCACTTTAACCAGCGTAACTTTGGACGGCTGTGGCAAATGGTGCGCCGGATCAACACGCTTCATCCAGCACAGCCGGATCGTCTGCAAATGCGCCCCGACCAAAAGTAGGGGATTGTCGGAAGGGATCCCAATGGGCCGGTTGTTTGTCAAAATCTGCGGCATCACCCGCCAGGATCAAGCGGAGGCTATCGCCGCGCTGGGGGTGAGCGCTCTTGGGTTTATCGCAGTGCCCAACACGCCGCGCTATTTGCCTCTCTCCCAGGCCCGCTGGCTTGCCTCCCTACCCCGCCATGTGGAAAAGGTGGGGGTCTTTGTGGATCCGGATCCCCGTACCATTGCCACCTGGGTGGAAGTGGGCGGCCTCACGGCTGTTCAGCTCCACGGCCGGGAATCGCCAGAAGAGTGCCGGCAACTGGGAGAATGGCTCCCTGGCATTCGCCGCATTAAGGCCCTGCGCATTCGCCACCTGGCAGATCTGGAGGCAGCCCACCTCTACGGCGACTGTGTGGAGGCTCTGCTTCTGGACGCCTATCACCCCCAGCGTGCGGGTGGCACTGGGCAAACCCTCAACTGGCCAGAGTTGGCCCACCGCTCTCTGCCCTTGCCCTGGCTCCTGGCCGGTGGCCTCACCCCAGACAATGTTCTGCAGGCCCTCAGCCACCTCCAGCCCAGCGGCATTGATCTCTCCAGCGGTGTGGAACGCCAGCCGGGCGACAAAGATCTGCACAAAGTCTGGCGTCTGCTGCAGCAGTTGGAATCCCAAGGGTGGCAAATCGCTTCTGCCCTACCTCAACCCAATCAAGGCCTTTAGCCCCTCCGTCCGAGCCGGATCCCTATTGCAAGGATTGGAAGGATTGAATGTCTAGCCCCGGCTCAAACATCAGCTCTTTCACCTCTCCAAACCTTCCCATCACTCCCAGATCGCGGTCGTTGAAGGTCACCAACACCCCGCCGGCATTGCCGGCGCGCAGCACAATCGATCGCTCGGCTTCCCAGTTCAGCTCCGCCCCCGGCTGCAGGGTGGCCTCAAAAACGGTTTGTCCATCGGCAATGACTCGTAGCCAGGAGGGACGCTCTACCACGCGAATATCAAGGCGCACCGGCTTGCGCGGCGGGGCCTCCAACACGTCGGGGAAAACCCCCTGGATGCGCGTCCACTGATCCAGTGTGGGAAACATCTGGCGAAGGGTCGGTTCTGGGCTGCGCCCAGGGGAGTCAGCTGCTCGCGGCTGCGACTGGGATCCCTCGCCGCTTTGTAGGCTGGCCAGCCAATGCCCAAAGGGGTTGCCCGTGCCGTCCAAAAGAGCCGACAGCCCTCCCACCGCCAGCACGACCAGCACCACATAGGCGGCCCAAAGGTGAAAGGGGCGCAGGGCAAAGGCCGGCTGTTCGCCAACAGCAGTAAGAGGAGGGAGCGCATGGGGCGTTTTGGCAGATAGGAGTGGCAAAGCTTGCCGAGATAAAGCCTCGCCATCCAGCCCCAGATAGTTGGCATAGCGCTTAATGAAGCCTTGCACGTAAACCGGCTCCGGCAGCCGACTCAAGTCTGCTTCCTCCAGGGCCTGCAGATATTGGGAGCGGATGAATGTATCGTTGGCTACATCTGTCAACGTCAGCCCCCGTGCCTCTCGTGTTTGCCGCAACAGGGATCCCAGGGCTTCCAATCGCGTTAGCGGGACCGAGTCCTTAGAGCGTTCCGACTCTTGCATCGTTCGGCTACCTGCGGAAGAGAGGAGGCTAGTGTGAGATTGTGCGCACAGTTCCCACAGCTAATTATGAAGAGGGACGGAAAGAGTGCAAAGAGGCGCTTCTGAACAGAGCCAAGCTGTCGGTACCGGCAAGAGGGGCTAGCAGAGCCTGAACCTCTTGGGGCTCCAATAGGCGGAACTGACCTGCCTTTAGGTTTCCGAGGTGCAGCGGGCCGATTGCTTCCCGATGCAGCCTGAGCACCGGATGCCCCAGCTGCTCCGCTACGCGCCGAATTTGCCGGTTGCGCCCCTCAAACAAAACCACCCTCAGCCACGAGGAATTGGCATCCTGCCTATACCCAAAGTTGGGAGCAGGGCAGAACTCCACCTCTGCCGGCAGAGTGGTGTACCCCTCTAAGTTTACTCCGTCTCGCCACTGTTGCAGGGTAGCCCGGCTCGGACGCCCCTGTACCTGCACCCGATAGATTTTGGGCAGATGATAGCGCGGATGGGTCAGCTTCAGCGTCAGGTCGCCATCGTTGGTGAGCAGCAGCGCCCCACTGCTGTCTGCATCCAGTCGGCCCACGGGATAAAGGCGGATCTGCCGGTTCCAGGGCGGGGGAAGCAGATCCAGCACCGTCTTGCGCCCCCACGGATCCTTGCAGGTTGACAAAACCCCCAGGGGCTTGTGCAGGAGCAAAACGTAGCGGGCTGGATCCCCGAAAGGGATCACCCGTCCATCCACCTCGACGCGATCCCGTTCGGGATCGGCTTTAAAGCCCAGCTCGGTGACCACCTTCCCGTTCACCCGAATGCGCCCGGCCAGGATCCAGGCTTCCACCTGGCGACGGGAGGCCAGCCCCTGTTGAGCCAAGAGCTTCTGGAGCCGTTGGGGTGTCGCCATAGGCATGGGGTCACAAGAGAAACAGCGATCGGAGAACGGGGCTGCTAGGCAGCAGAGTCTTCGGATTTCGAGAGCAGATCCGGCAGTTCCGCAGGACTGGAGGCCAATAGCAGCATTTCTGACTTCGACCCTGAGCTATCTCCCAGGGAATAGCTGAGGCCACAATCAAATTCTTCTGCCAGCCGGCAGACTTCCTTGAGATCTCCCACCGACCAAATGCTCCAACTGCTCCGAATCTGGTTATCCACCCACACTTGCACGCGGTTGCCTTCGATGTGAATGATGCGCTTGGGGTTGGCTTCTGAGGCCCGGCCTGTAGACTCAACCAAGGCCTCCGGCCCGCTGACGCCAACGGAAGATTTTTGCCTCAAAGCCCCCAGAGCAGCCATTAACTGCGGCAGAGCCAGTAAAAGGTGCTGGGTGGCTTGTTGGGGTTGCCCTTTCAAGCAGGAAACCAAAGCTTCGGCAACACTCTGGTTCAGAGCTTGCAGAGCTTGGAGTGGAGTAGCACCCGCTAAAGCGGGATCCGGTTGCAGTGGGCTTTGAACATCCATGAAAAGGCAGAAAAGGCACAAACCGCAACTTTACAGCCCTTTCGCCGGTTTACGGCAGCGACGGTGCTGCCCATTGGGGCAGAAGGCCCCGGTTGGCGTAAGCATGCCGCCGACATTGAGCCCTGTACAGATGAGATGGCCGGGGAAAAGGCCGTATGGCTTCCTTAAGCCTAACAAATCCAAAAACTTCTCCGTGAGACAACATTGCTTTGAGGTTGTCCGCATCGCTGCGAAGCCAAGGCCTCTCCGGTCCACTTGGTCATTCAGGTAGGTTCTTTTCTCGCTTGTGCAAAGCAGGCGGAGCTTTAGCGCAGATCCCCCAGGTTGGCACGAAAGTGGGCAACTCTTAAAGCGAGCAACTATTCTTGTTCGCTCAATTCGTCTTCTTCACCCCCAGGGGTGTCCGCCATCCTTCCCTCAACCCCAGGGTGGGATCCCTCCTGTTGTTGGGCCTCAGCGGGCTGTCTCAGTTGGTTGAGCAGGGCCAGAACCCGGGATCCCCGCTCCAAAGAGCGATCCTGCAAAAACACCACCGTCGGCACCCGTCGCAGGCCGAGGCGCTGACCGATTTCCCGCCGCACGAAGGGAGTGGCGGAAGCCAGCCCCTCCATGGTCTGCTGCTGGGCCGCTTCATCGCCATAGATGCTGACGAAGATGCGGGCATTTTGCAGGTCATTGGAAACCTCTACGTCCACAATGCTGACCATCCCTGCCCCCACCCGGTCATCTTTGATCTCCGAGAGCAGGATTTGGCTGACCTCCCGTTTGATCAGCTCGGCTACCCGTGCCACCCGTCGCGCTGTCGCCATTTTTCTGTCCCTAGGTTCCTATCTTCTGCAAACTTGCTCTGGCCGGTTGCCGGCGGCTCCTTAGGTGGTGCCAGCTTCTCCTCGCCATGTCCTCAGAACAGTAGCAGATGCTACGCGCCTCTTCTCCTTCCCCCTCTATTCTGGGTCCATGTCCACCCTATCTTGAGTATGAATACGTGACGTACTCCCGCACTCATGCTGACGCATAGAGTGCAGGCTTCCCAGTGACTCCTGCCCAATGGCAGGACAT
>NZ_JANSHO010000001.1:0-37409 GCF_047502635.1 Synechococcus sp. RC10B2 | reverse complement strand
TTCTCGGAAGCTCCCGTCTACAGCCCGTCAGGGCTTAGCGGGAGAGGATGTCACTCAAGCGAGCAACTGTAAGTGGGGAGGGGGAGTTTTCAGCCAGTCTTGGCAGCTCAGCAGCCCCTCGCGAAAGCGGGTGGCCGCCTGCGATTGATAGCGCTCCGGGTTAAACGCCAGCCAAAGGGTGCGCCGTATCTGCAGCCCTTCCACCGCCAGCTTTTTCAGCCGCCCTTGCTCCAAGTCGGAGCCCACCGCCACCATCGACAAAAAAGCCACCCCCAAGCCAGCCTGGACGGCATTCTTGATTGCCTCAATCGAGCTGAGTTCCAGCCGTACATTTAGCTGGCCCGGGTTGATGCCGTGGCGATTCAGCACCCGGTCGATGGTCTGCCGCGTGGAAGACTGGGGATCCAGGGTAATGAAGGGCAAAGTCAACAGATCCACAAGGGCGGGAGCATCGAGGGCACAGCTGGGGGCGCCGACCAACACGTATTCGTCTTCCGCCAGAGCAATCACCTTCAAATGCCGCTGTAAGTCAAAGGGGATCTCCCCGCCGACAATGGCCAGATCCAGCCGACCCTCCACCAGCTTCTGGGCAATTCGCCGTGTGGATTGCACCAAGAGCTGCACCGAAATCTGGGGATAGCTGCGGTGATACTGCGCGATCAAAGAGGGCATGACGTAGGTGCCCACCGTTTGGCTGGCCCCCAAAACCAAGTGCCCCCCTCCCATCTCTTGCAAATTGGCCAGAGCTTGAACCGCTTCCCGGCAGAGCTTGAGGATGCGCTCGCTGTAGTGCAGCAACACCTGCCCCGCATCCGTCAGCTCCACCTTGCGCCCGCCGCGGTCAAACAACACCACTCCCAACTGTCGCTCCAGGTTCTGCACCTGCAAGCTGACCGCTGGCTGGGAGACAAACAGGCTCTCCGCAGCCCGCCGAAAACTCCCCTGCTGCGCAATCGCCTGAACGATGAGGAGCTGATCCAGGGTAAACGGCAGTTCATCCGCCATAGGGAACTCCAAATCACCCAGCGGGATCCCTTCCAACCCAGCGAACTCGGCAGCCCAGGATCGAAAGCCCGCCTGAGATCATCATATATAAGCAGGCTAAATACTAAGAAAATACAAAAGGTGAGCAATCTCGAGAGAACGGCTCGCTCCCGCCTTTTGGACGGGATCTGGGGTGGAGCGCCTCTCCCGAAGAGCCGTTGAAACTGTTTGTTGAAGTTGAGAGCCATCCCCAAGGGCCAGGCGGCTCTGGACCTGTCTTTGGCTTCCCTCTAGCGAGGGCCATAGGGCGTCCAATAGCCGCGCCCCTGTTGCCTTGCCGCATTGGCTGCCTCTTTGAGAATGACGCCGTACTTGAGGCCATTGGTTTGCGGCGACAGTAGGCCATGCCCCAAAAACAGCATTTCCTGGTTGATGAGGGTATTGGCCCGCCAAACGTAGGCAGGCAGGGTGGGGGTGGGGGCCAGAGCGGGATCCAACTCCAAGAAAACCTCGCGCCCCAGCAAAGCCGTCTGCAGGTATTGACCAGCATTGGAGATGGGCAGAGGGGTTTGCCCGCGCAGCTTCGTCCACGTAGGATTGAGCTCTGCCGGCAGAGGAGCAATCCCGATCAGTTGCACCAGCCGCAAATTCAAGTCCCCTTCGAGCTGGACAACCAGGGTGTTGTAATCGACCACCCGAATGACTTGTGCCCGTTTGAGGCTGCGTAGATCCGGACGGGCCACCAAGGTCAAGGCCCAAGCGGGCCATGCCGAGACCAGCAAGGGCAAGGCCAGCAGGCTGCTCAGCTTAATTAAACTCCGTCCCTGGGATATCAACAGAGACTTGGGACGGTGAGAGATGGGAACAGACCGCAGCGATTTCTGCATCATGGACTTCACCCGTTGCATGGCGGACTTGACGACAGGGATGGTTTGCATGCTTAACCTTTGAATTTGACGCTGCCTTTACACCGCCACCCGGCGGGCCCAATGCCGGAGCCGGCTCACTGCCGTCACTCTACAAAAAACTTGGGCAGATGGGTCAGTTCTGCAAGCTGTCTCTCGATTTCAACTTGCGGATGCGCCACCCCCTGACAACCTATAGAGTCATTTCAAAAATGAAACGGCTCGTTACGTTATTTCCTAGCTCCCCTCTCCCTCTGGGAGAGGGGACGGGGGTGAGGTTGTCCAAAGAATCTCTCAAACGCGGGGATCCAGGATGGCCGCAGGGCTCTTCTCCAGAGTCTTGGGCAGGAGGGAGTTGACCAATACGGTAACCAAGCCCAGCCGATTGCCCGCCAGGATATCCGTCCACAGGCGATCGCCCACGATGGCCACCGCCTCCACCGGCAGGTTCATTTGCGCCACAGCCCGCCGCAGAGCGCGCCGCGAGGGTTTGCCGGCGCCGTGAATGGAAGGCAGGTTCAAGCTCTCGCCGATTTGGCGAATGCGGTTGCGGTTGAGGTTGTTGCTCACCAGCCAAATCTGAAAGTGGGGGCGCAATTGCTCCAGCCAGGCGGCCACAGCCGGATCCACCTCAGCCTGGCGGATCGGCACCAGCGTGTCGTCCACGTCGAAGATGACGCCCCTCACCTGCCAGGCCAACAGATCTTCTGCCCGCAGCCGCAAGACAGTGCCGGCCACCACCACATCCGGTTGCAGGAGCTTGAACCAAGGTTTGCGTACCATCGAGAACCTTTTCAGCCACCAACTGCCAATGCTCCTGACCTTCTCATTGCGAAGTGGGCGGGGATCCCTGCCGCTCGCGGAGGATTTGCCGTTGAGCTGCCTCGTGCTCGGCTAGGGTCTTGCTGAAAACATGGGTGCCGTCGTAGCGGGCCACAAAGTAGAGGTAATCGGTCTCCTCAGGCTCCAAAACGGCTTTGAGGCTGGCCAAGCCCGGACTGGCGATGGGGCCAGGGGGCAAGCCGGGGGTGAGGTAGGTGTTGTAGGGGGAGGGGGTACGCACCTCGGCAAGGGTGAGGCGGCGATCTGGCGTCTGCTGGATGTTCAGGGCATATTCCACCGTCGGATCGGCTCCCAAGGGCATTCCCTTTTTGAGCCGGTTCAAAAAGACGCCCGCGATTAAGGCACGCTCCTCCGGCACGGCGGCCTCCCGCTCCACAATGCTGGCCAAGGTAACCCACTCATGCAAGGAGAGGGAAGTAGTGTGCTGGCGAAACAGGGGTAGGGCCACGGCGGCAAACCGCTGCAGCATGGCGTTGATGACAATCTCGGCTTTTTGCTGATCCGGCAGGGATCCCTCCACCTGTTCGACAGGAAAAAGATAGGTGTCGGGGAAGAGGTAGCCTTCCAGGGAGTTCAAGCTGGGGGGCAGCCAATCGAGGGGAGGGATCACGCGGGCCGTGGCGATGAAAACATCGGCTGCCAACCAGTTGCGCTCCGCCAAGGCCGCCGCCATCTGCTCGATCCGCCAGCCCTCCGGGATGGTCAGCCGCCGCTGCAGAATCCGGCCCTGCCGCAGTTGTCGGGCTACGGATAGCATGTCTTGGTTGGGATCCAAAGCGTAGGTACCTGCCTGAAACAGCCAGTCGCGTCCAAAGGTGCGGCTCCACAGCTCCCAGGCCAAGGCAGAGCGGATCACCCCCGCTTGGTGCAGTTGTTTCCCGATTAAACGGCTGCTGCTGCCCGGCTGGATCACCACCTGGATTGGCTCTGGGCCACCCAGCGGCTGAAGCCAGGTCTGCCAGCGCCAGTAGCCAAATCCAACGGCCAAGGCCACCAGGAAAGCTAAGCCTTGCACTAGACGGCGACCCCAGCGTTGGCGGCAGCGGGGCGGAGCACTTTGGGCGATCAGGCCTTCGGGCGAGGCGGGATCGCGGTGATCGGTCATCGCCTTCCCCTCCACATCGCGACAGCACATCCTCTGGCCAGGTTAGCGTGGCCAGAAGAGATCTTCAGGCCGTCACCGGTCAGTTAGGGCCACCCCCAGTGTAGCCTCGGCCTATCCCACTTAGGATCCGCTCTCCTGGGCCAGGCGGGCAGGGATCCCATTGCTCTTGGGAGTTGTTTGTCCAATCCAAGTGCCGATGGGCTCCCCTTGCACCACCCGGTAGATGTTGCCGGGAGTGGTCAAGTCGAAAACCACGATGGGTAGTTGATTTTCTTTGCAGAGGGCGATGGCAGTGCTGTCCATCACCCGCAGATCGCGGGTAAGCACATCCTGGTAGCTGAGGACATCGTAGCGGCGGGCCTGAGGATGGGTCTTGGGATCCGCGTCATAAACCCCGTCCACCTTGGTGGCTTTGAAGATCACCTCGGCATCGATCTCCGCCGCCCGCAAGGCCGCAGTCGTGTCGGTGGTGAAGAAGGGATTTCCAGAGCCTGCCCCAAAGATCACCACCCGCCCTTTTTCCAGGTGACGAATGGCGCGGCGACGAATGTAAGGCTCTGCCACCTCCTGCATGGCAATGGCCGTCTGCACCCGCGTCGGGATCCCGGCCCGCTCGATGGCATCTTGCAAGGTTAAGGCGTTGATGACGGTGGCCAACATCCCCACGTAGTCAGCAGAAGCTTGATCCATCCCCTGGGCAGCCGCTTCCTTGCGCCCGCGCCAGATATTGCCCCCTCCCACCACGATCGCCACCTGCACGCCCGCCCGCACCACCGAGGCTACTTCACTGGCAATGGACTGCAAGACCTCGGGGTCAATCCCGTAGGGACGTTCCCCCATCAGGGCTTCACCGCTCAGCTTCAGCAGAATACGTCGGTACTTCATGGCTATCCGCTCCAGCCCACCCCTGCCTACAATAGCAGCTTTGCTGGGCTAGCTCCGGTCAGGGTGTTGGTCAACAGAGCCTCTCGACGAACTTGCCATCACGGCTGCTGTTCTTCGCCAGCGCTGGCCTCCTGATCCCGAGGAACAGAACGGAAGCGGCGGCTATTGCGAGCACGACTTTTCTGAAACTGCTTGGCATACTCGCGGTTGCGCTCGGCTTTTTCCCGCTTCAGGTTGCGTTTTTTGGCCATGCTGGTCTTCCTGACCGGTTGTCCGGCATAAAGTGAGGCACTCAGGTGGAGTGCGAGGCGTCCTTAATCGTAACATGCTTTGCCGGAGCCATCCTGAAGGCCTCTGCTCAGCCAGCTATGGGCAGGGATCCCCAGAGCAGAGATAGGCCGATCAGGAGGAACCCCACGCCTGCCGAGGTTTTGATCCAGCGGGGGGGGATGACTCGCGCTACCCAAGCCCCCGCCCATACCCCAATGAAGCTGGTGCTGATTAGGGCAGCAGCAGCTCCGCAGAAGATCACCCCAAGATTTTGCGAGTGGGCGCTGAGGAGCAGGGTGGCCAACTGGGTTTTATCGCCCATTTCGGCCAGCAAAATTGAGCCGAAGCTGACCAGAGCAGCTCGCGCCGCTGTCTGTTTCAAGAAAGAGAACATCTGACTGCTGTGCTGGCTCAACACGTTTCTCTGTAGCCACGTTGCTCTTACACAAGAGGATAGCTTGGTAGCCCCGTACTTGAGTACGCGGCGGAAAAGCCCTTGAGCCACTTTAGTTGCTTCTTTGTTATAGTTAGTACAGAGCTTCTCCAGGAAAACAACCTACTGCGGTGCAAAACCCGCGCGGCAATAACTAACCTGGAGGAACTTAAGTCCGAAGTAAGCAGAACTTTGAGGTTATGCCTCAAAGGACTGTCTAGGGGCGTCTTGACAGCGCCTTCGCGAGTCCATTTTGGGCTGCGTAAGAATCCCCTGGGTGGGAGTGTCAAAGCCACCCTTCCCCTTCACGGGAGATGTGTAAACTACCGGGCTCCGACCGCTCCCCAACCCCCCGTATACGGGGGGAGGTAGGGGGGCTGGTTTACAGCAGCCCCCAATAATGCAATCACGTTGGCACCGTTAAAATCTGCATCCCCTTTCCAGCCACAGACCGAGTTCACACAACGAAAATGCTTCCCTTCCCGTTGCCCAATCCACAGGCACGGGTGGCAGGTCTGCGAGCTGTAGGCAGGCGGCACCACCCCAACCTGGATCCCGGCCCGCAGCGCCTTGTACTGCACAAACTGCTTCAGTTGATAGAACGCCCAACTATTCGACCGCCGCCGCTCTATCTTAACTGCGCGGCTGTCGGTTGGTGCGCTCCCTAATGCCACTCAGGTCTTCCAGGGCAATAAAACTGTGGGTGGCCTGCGCCCTCGACACAATCGCTTTGGAGATGCAGGGATTGACCCAGGTTTGCAAGCGTCTCTCCTGACCAGACAGCCGTTGCAAGAGTTGGCGGCATCTGCGCCGACTAGATCTTGTGCCCTGACTGGCTTTGCGTTGAAGTGACGCCCGCAGCCGGGAGGAGTGGTCTCTGACCTGGTTCAACGGCTGTCCATTCCAGTTGTCCTCCTCTGAGGTATGGGCAATATCTCTCCTCCCCAAGTCCACCCCCATCGCCTTGGGGGTGTCTGGCTCGACGCCAATCTGGATGTAGTGAGAACCCTCTTTGCGTTTGACCAACGTGGCCGATTTGGGATTGGTGCCGGCCAGCATCCCTCGTTGATAGTTGCCAATGGCCAACTCAAAGCGTTCCCGACCCTCTACGGTGGTCAGCGACACCGTCCAGTCGTTCTCGCGGAAGGAAAAGATGCGGGCATCGTAGGTCACGAAGCCTGCCTTGAAGGCCTTGACCGGACAGTTCTGTTGCCGGGCAACCTTACGCGACCCTGCCACCCGTCTGCATACCTGTTGTGCCAGGATAGCCCAAAGCAGGTACGAATCTCGCGCTAGCAGAGAGATTGGAGCTTGACGGCGTTGACTATCTTCTCTGGTGTGTTCTCATTCACCCAGTTCAAGGCCTGCACAAAGGCGTCCAGAGTAGCATCCAGCTTGGCGGCTTGCGACTCCGATACCTAAGGACTCCGTCCCGCTAGCGCGAACAGTTTGATAGTCAAGACTTGGGGCATGCTGTAACTATACATCAACAGACCGCATTCCTCCCGTCACTGACCGGCCCGGCCCCCGGCCCCCCAGTCCCCCCGTATACGGGGGGATACAGGGGGGCTGGGCGGGGGGATATAGGGGGGTACAGGGGAGCTCCCGCGGTTTCTAGCTGACCCGCATACCCCGAAACGAAACAGAGCGAGGGATCTGTCTAGATTACTGCCCCTCGCCCTCCTCTACTTGTCTAAACTACACGGGCGCTCCAAGACCGGTATAGGAGCCATAGAAGAAAAGCCCAACCACCGTGACCACACCCAAACCGACAACCACAGCCACTATCCACAGAGGGATCCTTGCCTGACTAGTCATAGCAACTGGCCTCCAGAAGAAAAAGATAGGTCTAAAAAGTTGCACCCGTAGTCTGCAAAGAGAACCAAGGGCTGGCTAAGGTAAGCCTACATTGATCCCTGCAGCTTTTTCTCAACTTAAGACCAGAGACAAGTGAAGTCTCAGTTGAGAAAGTAGCTGGAAAACAACAGCCCCACCACAAACACCAGCAGCAAGCCCAAGTATAGGGAGGTGCGGTTTAGCTCTACCGGCTGGGTGTTGGGATTCTTCTCAGGTTGATCAGCCATGGGGTTCACCGTTGAATAAACTGCATTGCGGCAATAGCTCCCAAAAAGAAAACGGTTGGAATCGCCAAAGTATGCACCGCCAACCAACGGACAGTAAAAACGGGGTAGAAAACAGGCTCGTCAGGTTTGTTAACAGATTTGGTCGCCATAGTCCAGATCCTGCATCTTGGAACGCAAAATAGATTTACAAATCGCAACAACTAAAGAGTTGCCAGCCTGGCCCTGCTCTTTCCTAGCGAGTTAACTTTTCCAGTTGCTCAAGAGCGTTGAAGCGGTCGCTGACAATCGGTAACTCCTGCCGCTCTGCGGTGAAATACTCATTGGGGCGCGGGGTGCCAAAGATATCATAAGCCAAGCCGGTGCTGACAAAAAGCCAACCCGCCAAAAACAAAGCGGGAATGGTCAGGGCATGAATAACCCAGTAGCGGACGCTGGTAATAATATCGACAAAAGGTCGCTCTCCAGTGTTGCCAGCCATGAAACTCCTCCCTGCACTAGGGGCAAAAGGGCTCTTTGAGTCTATAACACAATGATAAGGAGTTGCATGCACAGCTACAAGTTACAAGACAATTGCTCAAGCTGTTTGCCGCCAAGCGAGGCCCCATCCTTGCATAGGTAAGATCTCCTAACAGCCTCTGAGTTCAACTCTAGGGCAGCGTGAGCCGGAACGCCTGGGGTAGGGGATCCCACTGCCAAAGGGCGCAATCGCGACTGACATCGAGGGCTTGAGGACACGGCGGAACTTTGAGATAAGCTGGCTCTGAGGGGATGTCAACGGAACAGGAGTAACAGCTATGCGGTGCTCGTGGCCCCTAGCCTTGGGCCTATGTTGGACGCTAGGCTGGTCAAGCCTCAGCTTGCCGGCCTGGTCGCAAGGGGTCGAGCAGCAAGCCTCGCTGGCCTGGGCCGATGCCTACGTGGCAGCGCTGGAGCGCCAGACGGACCTGGTGCTCACCCAGGAGCCGCTGTCGGCGACCTTGACTCGTCTGGAATTGGCCCAGTGGCTAACGGAGTTTTTCGGCTACGTCCCCAACCCCAACCAGGTACAAGAGATTCGGGATCTCGAGCCCAATACCCCCGACTATTGGACGGCCCAAGCGGTGCTGCAGGCGGGAGCGATGCGCCTGTACGAGGGCAACGAGTTTCGCCCGCAAGGAGATCTCACCCACCTGGAAGCCCTGGCTATTTTGGTGCGGGCCCTGCAATTGCCTGCTCCCAACCAGGACGATATTGAGCGCTGGATGGCTCTGTACACCGATGCTGCCGAGGTGCCGGAGGTGGGGCGGGCTTTTGTGGCGATGGCAGGGGAAGCAGGGCTATTGGTGAATGTGCCGGATCCGGCCCGGCTGCGGCCCAATCGGGTGCTCAGCCGAGCCGAGGGGGCGGTGCTGTTGCACCAGGCGCTGGTGTATCGCGGTCAGCTTCCGCCTTTGCCAGCTCCGGTGGCGCAGTTGCGTCCCTCTCCTGCTCCGGTGGCCAAGACTGTCCAACCCGAAATCTTGCAAACGCGGATTACCCCTGAGTCGGGAGTGGTGCCGCCAGGGGGAACTCTGACTGTTGAGGCCCAGGCCACTCCCAACGGCAGGGCCACCGTGGATATCGGCAGCTTGGTGCAGGGCTTGCCCATGCAGGAGGTGCAGCCCGGCTATTACCGCGCCGTTTACACCCTTGGCCCTCAGGACAGCGCCCTCAGTCCCGATATTCGTATCCAACTGAGCCTCAACGGACGGGAGACCCGCGTTCAGCGGCGGCTCCCTCAACTGGCCCTGGGCAATGTCGCTCCCCCGCCGGTGGAATCGGTGTTTCCGCCCCCATCCCCTCTGCCACAACCGGCCACCCCTGAGCCTGCTCCTCTGGCTCCAGTCGGCAACCGCTATCCGCGTATTGAGGCGATTCGCTTGGATCCCCAGCGCGACCTGGTGGAAGGGGATATTCTCACCATTGCCATCTGGGGGGACTCGGGGGGGATCGCCCAGTTTGATTTGGGGAATTTGGCCCTGAACCAGCCGATGCGGGAGGTGCGACCCCACCACTACGAGGGCACCTACGTGGTGGCCCCCACCCACCAAGCCAGCAACCCCGTTTTGCGAATTGTGCTCACTAAGGATGGCCTCAGCCAGGAACACCGGGAGATCTTCCCTTTTGCAATCGATGGATCTAAGGGAACCCGCTCCACCATCCAGCCGGTCTCCGCACCTGTCGCTGCTGGGCTGCCCCGGATTTTCAATGTCACCACCAACAGCACCAACCTGCGCATGGGCGAGATCCTCAAAGTTACGATGCGAGGGGATCCGGGGGGGCGGGCAGCTTTTCGCATCGTCGGGGTGACGCCGGAGGTGGAGATGCGGGAGGTGGCGCCCGGCCTCTACGAAACCCAGCAGCAACTGCCCTTCAACATGCAGCCGGTCAACAACGGCCTCGTTGAGGTGATCCTGGAGCGGGGCGGCCAAAGAGCCACCCAAACCAGCCCCTCGCCCATTACCATCGCTCCCTGAGCAAAACTTGCCGTGCAGCCTCGCGAGAACTTTATCCCGCTGGTGCAAACGGTAGCTAAAGGAATACGATCCGCTTGCCCAGCTATTGGCGTTCACCGGCAGCTTGGTAGTTACAGCCATCTCAAATGGCAATGAAACGTTTCTCTGCGTCGTTATTGCTACGCAACGCTGTCGCGGACGCGCCGGCCGTGCGGAGCACTATCCCCAACTCCCCTCTCCCTTTGGGAGAGGGGCCGGGGGTGAGGGTAGAGGGGGTCGGCGGCAAAGTGTCTTCGTCTTGTTTGAAACGACTATACGCCCCTTGGCTAGACGGCTGCCTCAAAGGGATCCGCGCTGCGCTGGATCTGGGTGGATAATTTGGGAATCACCTGCAGCTTGAACTGTTGCTCGAAGACCTTTTTCTTCTCGTTCAAGCTCCACAGCTCCAGGGCACAGTCGTCGTTGGGGTGCCTGGGATCCAAAATCAGCTCCATGCAGCGGGGGCCTTCTCCCAGAAGCTGAAAACGGCAGTGGAGAGCTTGGATGGCCTGCAGGCGGCGGCGATCCAGAGCACAGGCTATGCGCAGCAGGGGGCTGAGCTCGAGGACAACTTGGCGATCCCGCTCGTTGCTGAGGCGTTGAAAGTTCTCGTGCTTCTTCTTGGGGGGCGACTTGCGGTGGTAGCGGGCCAGGTTGGCGATCACCTCTATCTCTTCCTCGTTGAAGCCCAACAGCTCCCCGTGGCGGATCAGGTAGTAGGAGTGCTTGTGGTGGGCGGCATGGCTGATGAAGTGGCCGCAGTTGTGCAGCATGGCGGCCGCCCAGAGAAGAGCTCGCTCGCGGGAGCCCCAGGAGTGCAGGATGCCGCGGGTCTGATCGAAAAGACTGAGGGCAAACTCCGCTACCCGCTCGGCATAGGGGAGCTCCACCTGGTATTTTTCCGCCAGCTTGAGGATGCTGCGCCGCCGCACCGAGCTGTGGTAGCGCAGCCGATCTTCAATGAGCCCCTGGCCGATCATCCAATCCACGATCAGCCCTTCCCGCAGGGCCCGTTCGCAAAACTGGATCCGCTCCACCCCCAGCAGGGTCATCACCTCCTCCAAGATGACGGCCCCAGCCAGGATGATCTCCCCGCGTCTTTCCCCAAAGCCGGGCAGTTTTTGCCGTTCGGCCACGGTGAGGGAGCGCAGCTCTTTGACATAGGCCCGCAGGGCTTCCAGGCTGAACTCATACCCCTGCAGGCGAGTGGGGGCAGCGCCCAGCCGACGGCGGGCATCCAACTGGGCCAAGCACTCGATGGTGCCGGAGGTGCCCACCAAGGTCAGGGATCCCGGCTGTTGGGAGGCTTCGACGATGCGCCGCATCTGCTCAATGGGAGCTTCCAGCATGCCGCGGACATGTTGCCGCAGCGCCTGCAGCTCGGCGGAGGTGGGCGGATCGTGGTGCAAAAAAGCTTGGGTCAGGCGCACCGCCCCCACCTTGATGCTGCGTAGAAACTCCGGCTCTTGGCCGTTGCCCAGAATCAGCTCGGTCGAGCCGCCGCCGATATCCACCACCGCGTGCAGCCGATTGTGGAACTCCATGGCCGAGAGCACCCCCAGGTAGATGCGGCGGGCCTCCTCCTGGCCGGAGATCAGCTCGATGCGCAGGCCCAGCTCCTGCTCGATCCGCTTCAAGAACTCCGGCCCATTGGGGGCCTCGCGCACAGCGCTGGTGGCCACGGCAACGATATCCTGCACCTGAAAGCTCTCGGCAATGCGGCAAAACCGCTCCAGAGCCGTCCGGGCCCGTTCCATGGCAGCAGGGGTAAGGGCGCCCGTCTGGCTGCAGAATTCCCCCAGCCGGACGGTGGCTTTTTCGCGGGAGATGATGGTGAAGCTGGGGATATTGGGGTTAATGCGCACCACCACCATGTGCAGGGAGTTGCTGCCCACATCGATGGCGGCTATGACCGGAGCAACTCCAGACTCAGAAAGGGGGGCCGGTTTCGGTTCAGAGGCGGCGGCAGAGCGTTCGGCAAGGTTGGCGAGCGAAGAGACCATGAATGAATTCAGAGGTTGCGACACTTTGCGACACTTCTAGAATACTGTGTGCTTTCCCCCCTTTTTCTTGGCCGAGCTGTGGGTTTAAAGGCGACGGTCTTTCTTAAACAGAGAGTTGTCCCCGTTGGGGATCCCGGCTGTTCTGGCCTCAGACTAAGATAAAAGCACTGCAGAGTCATTTTTGTCGCCAAGCGGGTTCCGATGTCTCAACCAGCCGCATCCCCTCAACAGGCCAACAGCCCCCTCAAGCTGCTGCGTACCCACGAATCTCCCAAGCTGGAGCGCATCCGCCACACCACCTCTCACGTCCTGGCGATGGCGGTGCAAAGGCTGTTTCCCAAGGCCCAGGTAACCATCGGCCCGACGACCGACTATGGCTTTTACTACGACTTTGACCATCCCGAGCCCTTCACGCCGGAAGATCTGGAGCGCATCAAAAAAGAAATGCAGGCGATCATCAAGAAAGGCTTGCCGGTGATCCGCGAGGAGGTGAGCCGGGAGGAGGCCAGGCGCCGCATCGAGGCCCTCGGCGAACCTTACAAGCTGGAGATTTTAGATAGCATTCCCGAAGGCGAGCCGATCACCATCTACCATCTGGGGGATGAGTGGTGGGATCTCTGTGCCGGCCCCCACGTGGAAAACACGAAGGAGATCAACCCCAAAGCTTTTGACCTGCTCAGCGTGGCCGGCGCCTATTGGCGGGGGGACGAGACCAAGCCGCAGCTCCAGCGCATCTACGGCACCGCCTGGGAGACGCCGGAGGAGCTCAAGGAATACAAGCGGCGGCTGGAAGAGGCCAAGCGGCGGGATCACCGTAAGCTGGGCAAGGAGCTGGGCCTATTTATATTTGCCGATGAAGTGGGGCCGGGCCTGCCCCTTTGGACCCCCAAAGGAACTACTCTGCGCTGGGTGCTAGAGGATTTTCTCAAGCAGGAGCAGCTCAAGCGGGGCTATCTGCCGGTGGTGACGCCCCACATTGCCCGCGTGGATCTGTTCAAGATCTCCGGCCACTGGCAGAAGTACCGGGAAGACATGTTTCCCATGATGGCCGAGAGCGAGGAGGCGCGCGCCGCTGAACAGGGCTTTGTCATGAAGCCGATGAACTGTCCTTTTCACATCCAAATCTATAAATCAGAGCTGAGATCCTACCGCGATTTGCCGCTGCGCTATGCCGAGTTCGGCACCGTCTATCGCTACGAACAATCGGGGGAACTGGGGGGCCTGACCCGCGTTCGCGGCTTTACGGTGGACGACGCCCATCTCTTTGTCCGGCCCGATCAGTTGGAGGAGGAGTTTCTCAAGGTTGTGGATCTGATTCTGGTAGTCTTCGACAAGCTCAAACTCAAGAATTTCCGTGCCCGCCTCAGCTTTCGCGATCCCAAGTCTGACAAGTATCTGGGATCGCCGGAAGAATGGGACATGGCTGAAAATGCCATTCGCCGTGCTGTGGAGAAGTTGTCGATGCCCTATTTTGAAGGGATCGGGGAGGCAGCTTTCTACGGGCCGAAGCTGGACTTTATCTTCCGCGACGCGCTGGATCGGGAGTGGCAGTTGGGCACGGTGCAAGTAGACTACCAAAACCCGCAGCGCTTTGATTTGTACTACGTAGCCGAGGACGGATCCCGGCAGCGGCCGGTAATGATCCACCGCGCTCCCTTTGGCTCGCTGGAGCGGCTCATCGGGATCCTCATTGAAGAGTATGCGGGGGATTTTCCCTTTTGGCTTGCGCCGGAACAGGTGCGCATCTTGCCCGTTTCCGACCAATACCTGGGCTATGCCACCCAGGTGCGGGATCAGCTGCGGGAACAGGGGATCCGCGTCCACATCGATGCCGACAGCGAGCGCCTGCCCAAAAAGATCCGCAATGCCGAGAAGGCCAAGGTTCCCTTCATGCTGATTGTGGGGGAAAAAGAGCAGGCAACTGGCACAGTGAGCGTGCGGCAGCGCCACGGCCAAGACCTGGGATCCCTGACGGTGGCGGAGTTCCTGGCCCAGGCACGAGCGCTGGACTAGAGATCCGGCTTCTTGTTTGGAATCTGGCTGGGATCCCTGGTGCCGGCAAATTGCTGCTGTTGGCGGCTTTGAGAACAGGTCTCTGCTGAGGCAAGCGAAGAACGGCGTTGAGAAAAGAGGTTCAAAATCTTTCAGGGAACCCAGCCGCCCGCTCTTGGGCCAGGGCTGCCCGCCGTTGCTCCAACTCTTGCGGAGAGATGCGCCCGTAGGTGACGCTCAGCTCCGCCAGCCGCTGGGCCAGCTCCGGCCGCAGCATCTCCTCGCGGTAGCGCCAGGCCCAGTTGTTCTCGGCCCTGCCGGGGAAGTTCATGCGCGCCTCTGCCCCCAGGCCCATCACATCTTGCAGGGGAATGATGGCCAGGTCGGCCACGGAAGCCAGGGCCAGGCGAATCAGATCCCAGTGGATGCCGTCGGATCCCTGGCAGCCCAGGTAGCGCAACAGGTTTTGCTTTTCCCACTCCGGGCGTTCTGGGTCATGAAACCAGCCCACCACGGTGTTGTTGTCGTGGGTGCCGGTGTAGACGACGAAGTTGCGCTCGTAGCTGTGAGGCAGATAGGGGTTATCGGGCCCCGAGCCAAAGGCAAAGAGCAGCACCTTCATGCCGGGCAGGCCAAATTGATCCCGCAGTTGCAACACCTCCGGCGTAATGTCTCCCAGATCTTCGGCGATCACCGGGATTTTCCCCAGCTTGTCGGCCAGCGCCTGAAAGAAGTCGGCCCCCGGCCCTTTTTGCCACTCGCCTTCTACCGCTGTTTCCGCAGCGCCGGGGATGGCCCAGTAGCTCTCGAAGCCGCGGAAGTGGTCGATGCGGACGCAATCCACCTGCTTGAGAATGGCCTGGATGCGCCGGATCCACCAGTCGTAGCCGCGGGCCTTGAGCACCTCCCAGTTGTAGAGGGGGTTGCCCCAGCGCTGCCCGGTGGGGCTGAAATAGTCGGGGGGCACGCCGGCTACCTGCAAGGGCCGTCCTTGTTCATCCAGGTGAAACAGCTCCCGGTTGGCCCACACATCGGCGCTGTTGGGGGCGACATAGATGGGTATGTCCCCGATGAGCTGCACTTGATGCCGGTGGGCGTACTCTCTTAGGGATCCCCACTGTTGGGCAAATAGATACTGCCAAAACATCTGCCGGGTGATGGCATCGGCATGGCGGTCACGGGCCTCTTGCAAAGCCAGGGGATCCCGTTGTGCCAAGGCTGGATTCCATTGGGTCCATTCCTGGTCGCCATACACCTCTTTGAGGGCCATGAACAGGGCGTAGTCCGGCAGCCAATCGGCCTCGGCAGCACAGTAGGCTTGAAAGGCTTCCCAGTCGGCGGCGGTGGCCTTGTCTTTGAAGGTGGCCCAGGCGCGGCGCAACAAGCCCAGCTTGAAGGGGATCACGGTTTCGTAGTCCACCCGCTCAGCATTCCCCGCCTGGATGGCTGGCCATTGGGGCAGATCCTGCCAGCCGTTGGGTTCCAGCCAGCCGGCTTTCACCAGCAGCTCCGGGCTAATCAGCAGTGGGTTGCCGGCAATGGCAGAAAAGCTCATGTAGGGGGAGTTGCCCCAGCCGGTGGGGCCAAGGGGCAGCACCTGCCAGAGGCGCTGGCCGCTTTCCACCAGAAAATCCACAAACCGGTAGGCAGCCGGCCCCAGATCGCCGATGCCAAATGGCCCCGGTAGCGAGGTGGGGTGCAAGAGGATGCCACTGAGTCTGCCCATGCGCATGGCTAAACCCTTTTCGCCCTATTTCACCGCCTATCCTGTCACTTCTACAGCCCAATGACAGCTACCAATCGACAAAACCAAGACCAAAGGTCAAAAGCGCCAACGGCCTTTTTGGCTTGGCCAGCTCTTGCAGCGGAGGAGAGATGGGGAGCCTCTCAAGAGCAGGCTTGGGAACCCCCCTCACCTCCCAAAACCGGCCAGCCCACCAAGCCCTGGCGGAGACTCTGATGGCAGGCACGCACCTCTTCAAGGGTAAACAGGCGGCGAAAGGGGATCCCCATTTCGCGGTAACGGGCCTCTGCCCCTTCCAGTCGATCCACCAAAGCCAGGATCCCTTCTGCCCGATAGCCCGCTGCCCGCACCCGCTCGACAGCCTTGAGAGCCGAGCCGCCGGTGGTCACCACATCCTCCAAGATCCAAACCCGGCTGCCCGCCGGCAACTCCGGCCCCTCGATCCAGGCCTGGGTGCCATGTCCCTTAGGCTCTTTGCGGACAATCAGGGCCGCCAGGTTGGCCGGCTCAGCCTGCAGAGAGGCCAAACTCACCGCTGTGACCAAGGGATCCGCCCCCAAGGTCATGCCGGCAACTGCCTCGGTCTCAGGGGGCAGTAGCCGATGCAGCAGGGATCCCACCAGGTAGGCTCCCTGGGGGTGGAGGGTAACCGGCTTGCAGTTGATGTAGTAAGTGCTTTGCTGCCCAGACGTGAGGGTAAAGGATCCCTCGCGGTAGGCCAGTTGGGCCAGCAAATACAGCAATTTCTCCCGCGCCTCAGCCGAGGAAAGACTTAAGGGAGAACAGTCTAGGAGCAACACAGCAGGGATCCCCATCAGCTCAACCGTCAACCCATAGATGCGGCAATCTGGAGGAACTTCAGTCCGAAGTAAGCAGAACTTTGAGGTTATGCCTCAAAGGACTGTCTAGGGGCGTCTTGACAGCGCCTTTACGAGTCCATTTTGGGCTGCGTAAGAATCCCCTGGGTGGGAGTGTCAATAGGACAAGCGATGGTGCGGCTCTGCCACCACCGCGGCCTCCGACTCCTCCGACAAGTGGGCAATCAGCCGATCCACCAGCCGCGACAGGGTTGCCCGTTCTTCTAAGCTGAGACAGCCGTAGGTCTGCTCCCGCAACTCCCAAATGAGAGGGGGCAAAATTTCTTTCAACTTCTCTCCGGCAGGGGTGAGGTAAACCCGCCAGATCCGCCGATCCTTGGGATCCCGCTGCCGCCGGATCAGCTCCCGTTTCTCCATGCCGTCCAAGACACCGGTCATGGTACCCCCCAACTGCTGCAGGCGCTCGCAGATAGTGGAGGTGGGGATCCCGTCTTCTTCCCAGAGGCAGCAAAGCACCACCCAGTGGGAAGCGGTCAGGCCGAAGGGCTCCAGGTAGGCCTGAAATTTCCGCCGCACCAATTGCGACAACAGCCGAAGGCGATAGCCCAGGGAATAAGGGGCCAGAATCTCGCGCCATCGCTCCAGGAAGGCTTGTTTCTCCAACTGAGCCATCGCTGAGGGTTCCCCATGGGTGGCTGAGAATGCTTAGAGCTTAAATTCTTCCATTCTAACCTTCTATAAAGAGCGGCCAAAAGCAGCTCATCATCCGTTACAAAAGCGTTACAGGCTTTACAACAAAAGTTACAGTGGAGGGTTGGGCGAGGGGCGAATCTCCCGCCAATTAGCATCAGCTAGGAACCAAATTAAGCTTGGCGTGACAGGGATCCCGCTCTTCTGTGTGAAGGAAGAAAATGCCGATTTGCCCATCTGGGGTCGCCTCGGCAAAAGAGGGGCAGTGGGCAAGGGGAAAATTTGCCAGAGCCATTGAGATGGCACTAGAGTAGCTTCAAGTTTTGCCAGCTCGTTCTCTTTGCCAATGTCTTTTGGGAGGTCAGCATGTTGTCTATCCTACAGGGGTTGAGCTCCCAGCGCCGTTTCCTCTGGGCAGGGATCCCGTTGGTTTGTTCTCTGGCCCTGGGGGCCTGCTGGAACAACCGCAGCAGTGCCGAAACCCCCTCTCAGGGTGTCCAGGCTGAGGTTACAGCAGCGGCGCAAAACCCCTTCCCCCCCATCCCCACCCCGCCGCCGCCGCTGCCTTCCCCCAGTGGCACGCCCGGCCTTCCCCCCTGGTGGCCCCGTGGGCAATCGTCGCAGTGGCAGGATTCCCCCTACGCCGTGGCCTTGTCCGGTTTTTTGCAGGGATTGGCGGCCCAAGGGGGAGCGCTCTCTCAACAGGGGATCCTGCTTTGGACAGCCGAAGGCGAGCTCTTGGCGGAGCACCTGCTGGATCGGCCTTTGCCGGTGGGGGCTTTGGATCAATTGGCCCTCAGCCTGATGGCGCTGGAAAAGTGGGGCTATGAGTATCGCTTCCAAACTCGCTTCTACACCACCAGCCACCGCTCCGGCCAGCGCTTGACGGGAGACTTGGTCGTGGTGGGCGGCGGGGATCCCTATTTCCGGGAGGCCAATGTGGCCGAGCTGGCCCGCCACCTGCACAACCTCGGCATTCGCCAGATCGACGGCGAGGTGAAGGTGGTGCCCCCCTTCCGCTTGCTGGGTCAGCCTGACTCTCTGGCCAGCGCCCGCCGGCTTGCCGAGCTCCTCCGAGATCCCCAGGGGCCCTATCCTGTGACCCTCGGCGGCTCCGGGTCAACGTTAAGGGAGCTGCCGGAGGAGATCCATTGCCTGGCCGGCTACACCTCGCTGCGCCTGGGATCCCTGCTACAAATCCTCAACGGCGGCAACGATCGGGCCATGGCAGAAGCCCTGTTGGCGGAGCTGGCAGGCAGAACAGCCCTGCTGGAGTACCTGCAGCAGCGGTTGGTAGCTCAGCCGGTTGCCCATCTGGATCCCAAACTGGCCCCTGCCCAGTTGGAAATTCGCCTTGGCCCAGGCGGGCAAGAGCTGTACCTCTCCCCCCGCGCCCTGGCCCATCTGTGGGAACATCTGCTTGAGGCCACAGACGGGGATCCCAGGCGTGTCCTGCCAGTGGCCGGGGTCGGCCACAGCCCTTTGCAGCTCCGCGCTCTGCCCCCGGGCACGATCGCCCAGGTGGGCTCTGCCGCCAACCGACTGATGATGGTGGGGCAGCTTCCGGATGGCACCCGTTTCGTCTTACTCAACCACGGCCCGGATCTGGGCGTCTTGCGCCAGCACCAGGATCAGTTCCTGCAGCAGGTGCTGGCCGTTGGGGAGCCTCTCCGCCGCTGAAGAATAGAGCCCTCTCCCTTCTCTTTTCTTCGAGGCCCTCTTGGTCGGGGAGCCACGGTGCAAACGGCTCCCCAACATCTAGTTGGCCGATCCCTGACTTTCCCCTCTCCCTTGTGGGAGAGGGGCTGGGGGTGAGGGCAGCTTTTACGATTGGAAGAAGGCGGGAATTAAAGAGGAGGGCAAAGCTGCCTAGGGCTGGCCAAGCCAAGGATCGGTCTCGCCTCGCAACTGGCAGGATCTCCTGCTGCATCACCATCTCAAGCAGCTCATCCACCTGATCCAGCAGGCGCTGCCCCTGAGACCTAAGGCAAACAAGAAAGCCCGCAGGGTCTCCTCTAGGGATGGGGGCGGATCAGCCCGTAGCCGCCGTGCTTGCGGACATAGATGACGTTGATCTCGCCGTTTTCGATGTTGCGGAACACGTAAAAATCATGATCCACCAGCTCCAACTGGTGCAGCGCCTCCTGAACTGTCATGGGAGGCATGGCGAAATACTTGGTGCGCACCACCTCAGGGGGCAGCTCTGCTTGCCGTTCTGTATTCAGAGGATCGGTGAGGGGCTGCTGGGCCACTGCCACCGAGGTTTTGGGAGAATGGCGGATGCGGTGAACGCCGTTGCGTTCTTTATATTTGCGCAGCTTGCGGGCCAGCTTGTCGGCAACGCGGTCAATGCTGGCGTAGAGGTTCTCGCTGCTTTCCTCCGCCCGGATGACGGTGCCGTTGGCGTAGACGGTAACTTCGGCAGATTGGTTGGCACTGATGCGGGGGTTACGGGCTACCGATAGATTGACATCCACTTCACTGGTGATCTGGGCAAAATGTTTGACAGCCCGCTCGATTTTTTCTTGAACGTAGCTGCGGATGGCGTCGGTAATCTCGACGTTTTTCCCTTGGATCACAAGCTTAGTCATGGGTACTCTCCCGGTTGTGTCAGTTTACACCTAAAGTTAGCGCCTCACCCTCGCAAAGGATCCCTAGGAAACAGCCCCCACCTCAGGCATGATCGCGGCCTGGCAACTTGCAGAAAGGGCTACGCCAGAAGATGAAGATCGGCTTTGGCATCGGCACTAACCTCTTGGGTTAAGTCTAAGTTAACATCTCCCCCAGGGATCTGGTTCAGGGGTTAAGAATAAATTTAGGCCGTCTTCATTTTTAAGGGATTGGGAGCCAGCACCACTTCTCAGGCAAGGAGAGGTTCCCTGAATTCGGAACTCCAAATTCAAGTGGAGAAGGTCTCCAGACTGCTCGAAAAGGGCAAACTTAGTGGCAGAACTTACACAGATAGGTTCTGCCGAAAATGCTTTTACTAAACTTAAATTCAACAGAGAGAATCAGCACTTGCTGAATCGACCTCTGCTCTCAGGGCGAGCATCTCCTTATTGTTTATTGCTATCTTTTCTCTTTTCTCCTTACAGAACTTGTGGCCATTATACAACCTGGTGAGCCAGGGTGCTTTTTCCAGCTCAGACAGAGACTGAAAGGGAGAATGAAGAGATGTTGACTGAAGTTAAGCTTTTTATAAGATAGGGATCCCGTAGAAATATCGTTACCAAGAGCAGGTCTGAAAAGCCGTTTTTGGCCTCTGTGGCCGACCTGCTAGCCGGAAGGCCGGTTTGCTTAGAAGAAGTGGGGTGGACCCGGTGGTCAGAGAGATCTCTTGGAAAGCGAAGGAGCTTTTGGACAAAGCAGAAGCAGCTTTGCAGGATCAGTTTCAGGCGATAGATAGGGTCCTTAGGGAGAACCTGGCGCGGGTGCTGCAGGCCTTCCGCGACCAGCAGGTGGGATCCCATCACTTTGCCGGCGTATCGGGCTATGGTCACGACGACCGGGGACGAGAGGTTTTGGATCGGGTGTTTGCCCAGATCATGGGCTGTGAGGCGGCGCTGGTGCGGCTGCAAATGGTGTCTGGCACCCATGCCATTGCCTGTGCCCTGTTTGGCGTGCTGCGGCCGGGGGATGAGCTGTTGGCCATCACCGGCCCCCCCTACGACACTCTGGAGGAGGTGATCGGCCTGCGGGGATCGGGGCGGGGATCCCTGCGGGAGTTCGGCGTTACCTATCGTCAGTTGGATCTGCGGGAAGGAGATGTCGATTGGCAGGCCCTGAAAACGGCCCTCAAACCGCAAACCCGCCTGGTTCACATCCAGCGCTCCTGTGGCTATGACTGGCGTCCCAGCTTTTCCATCGCCCAGATTGCCGAGATGATCCAGATCGTCAAGGCACAAAACCCGGAGGTGGTGGTCTTGGTCGATAACTGCTATGGCGAGTTTGTGGAAACCCAAGAGCCCACCCACGTGGGCGCAGATTTGATTGCTGGATCCCTAATCAAAAATCCAGGCGGCACCCTGGCCCCGGCGGGGGGCTATGTGGCGGGGCGGGCCGAGCTGGTGGAGCAGGCTGCCTGCCGGCTGACAGCGCCAGGGATCGGCTCGGAAGGGGGAGCAACTTTCGATCTCAATCGCCTGCTGTTCCAGGGGCTGTTTTTGGCTCCACAGATGGTGGCCGAAGCGGTCAAGATCGCCCATCTGGCCGCCCAGGTGTTCCACGATCTGGGCTATCCTGTTTCCCCGTCACCCCAGGTGTCCCGCACCGACATCATCCAGGCCATTCAACTGGGATCCCCGCAGAAGTTGCAGGCCTTTTGCCGCGCTATCCAAAGCAGCTCGCCAGTGGATTCCTACCTCACCCCGATCCCAGAAGTGATGCCCGGCTATGCCGACCCGGTGGTGATGGCGGCGGGCACTTTTGTTGCCGGCAGCAGCGCCGAGCTCTCCGCCGATGGGCCAATGCGCGAGCCCTACATCGTCTACTTACAGGGGGGGACCCATCTCAGCCACGGGCGGTTGGCCCTAGAGGCCGTCTTGCAAGCTTGGGATGCTCTGTAAATTGCCGTCCCTGGCCGGGCTCCGCCCAAGGAGTAGAATTGAGTCTGTGGTCTCCATTCCCTCTAGACGGATCCTCGTCGATTGGATGTCGAGCTTATGTTCTAGTTCTGGGTTTTTCCTCGGTTGGGGATCCCGTTTGGCCCTTGCTTGGGTGGCTTTGGGGTTGGCCAGCGGCTGTCGGCTGTTGAACCCCGTGGGAGAGGGGAGCACACAAGTGGGAGCCGCCTTGACTCCCTCTCCCCTGTGGAGAGGCAGCCAAACCCTGACAGGAACTCTTGAAGGGGGGGACGAGGTCAGCCCCCAGTACGGCAGCTACTGGGATGGGATCCCTGTGGCCGCCGAGGCGGGCCAGATCCTGATCGCCGCCCTGGAGAGCGAAGACTTTGACCCTTACCTGGAGCTGGTGGACGGCCAAGGGCGGGTAATCGGCTTTGACGACGACTCCGGCCCAGATGTTAATGCCCTCTTGGCGGTGCGGCTGCTGCAGGAAGGCACCTACACCTTGCGGGCCACAAGCTTCAAGCCGGCATCCACTGGCACCTACCGGCTGACCTACCGGCTGGCCCAGGTCGATTGGCAGCAAACGGTGTCGGGCCGTCTGCAGAAGGGATCCGCCCAACACCCTGAAGACGGCAGTTGGATGGAAGAACACCCCATCGCTGCCCGGGCCGGCCAGATCCTACTCGCTTCGATGGCCAGCTCTGATTTCGATGCCTTTTTGCAACTGTTGGACCCGGAGGGAGAGGTGATGGCTTGGGATGACGACCAAGGCGGCGGCAGCGATGCCCTGATAATTGCCTTTTTGCCTCGCAGCGGCACCTACACCCTCCGGGCCAACACCCACAAACCAGGAGAAGAAGGAGCCTATGGGTTGCAGTACGCCCTGCACTAGCGTCCAGGCCTGCCAAGCTTCTGCGCCTTCCCTGAGAAGTTTTGGCCGGTCTGCCTGTAAGCCTTTTGATGCCGATGTCGAGATTGGGCAAGAGTCATTATTGCTTTATTTTATTAGCGCTGGAAGCTTCTGGTTCAGAGCCTTCTGAAGCAGGGTTGGTTGGGGTTTGCTGAGGTTTATGGGAAAGCATGACATCTTATCCTAAGTTGTGACGGAGCTGAAATGTTGCCTTCATGGACAGGGCGTTTTCCCTAGAATGGGATCGATGGCCTAGACCCCTCTTTCTCTTGCACTTTCGCAGTTCAGCCCTTACCCTACACAATGGATGCCATGACCCCTGAAATGGTACGCCAGTTCTGGTCTTTGGTCAGCGAGATCGGCAGGCCAGATTGGCTCAATCAGCGCGACGATGACTTGGTGAATCTGCTTCTGAGTGCTTGCCAAAAAAAACATGCCCTCAGCAACGTCGATGCCTCAATTCTCAACCGCTACATCAGCATCCGCCTGCCCTTGATTCGTGAAATTGTTGTCGACTAGACCGAGCTAGGGGGGTTTTTCCCAGCCATGATGGCCGCACAGATGACTTTGCTCGTCTATGGAGCGCTGCTTTTGCTAGGCGGGGTCGTCGGCTATGTGAAAGGCAGAAGCTCCAAGTCGTTAATTAGCGGCCTGGTGGGGGCCGCCCTCAGCGGCGTCAGCTACGGGCTACTGGGAACAGATCCCCGCTGGGGGCTGGGTCTGGGCTTGGGGACGGCGGTGCTGGGATCCCTTCTCTTTGCCCTGCGCTACCGCAAAACCGGCCAATTTCTGCCTGCTGGTCTAATGCTGGTGGTGAGCTTGGCGGCTGTTCTTCTCCTAGGCCTCAGCTTCGGCTCGGTCTAGGCCGGCAGCGGCAAGACAAGCCTGCTTGGCTGTCGGTTCCAGACTCTGGGATTAGGGCGGGTCTGGGATCTCCATTGCCGGGGTCACCACGGTGCAACCCGATAGAAGCGAGTGGTGGTCACCCACTCGGTGGCAGGGATCTCCTCGACGACGATGGCGCGGGCGATGGCATCGCCCAGTTGGGATCCCCGTACCCGTACATTGGCAAAGGAGCCACCCTGCTCAAAAGAGGCAATCTCCTGGAAGTTGAGGGGACGGAGGGAGGCCACCGCCAATACTTGGGCTTGGCCAAAGGGCGGGGCGATGGTCAGGCGGTAGCGGGCGCCAGGGGGCGGGAAGGTGCGCGCTTCGCCGGCCCGCAAAAACTCGTTTCCACCCGAGAAGCGGTTGGGCAAAATCAAATGGGTGCGGCCATCGGCTTGGATGCTGAAGAGGTAGACGTAAGCGTCGCGATTGGTGCTCACGGTAATGGCAATCGGCTCGCCGGGCCGGTAGATGGGGTTAGAGCCGCGCCGATCCAGCTCCAGGTTGACCTGCAAGTTGGAAGGCACTGGGTTGACGATGATGGAGCGGGTGCCGGTTTCCAGCCGATTGTCGGCCAGTTGTAGCCTTTGCAGCGGGGGGTAGAGGCCCAGGGTCTGCGGGAAAACGGCGGTGGCCGGAGCCATCGACAGCCCCAAAGCCAGCGGCAGGAAGACCAGTTTGGCGTTCATAGTTCACACCTGACAATCAGTGGCTATGTTCATCCTAGGAAGGGGCAGAGTTCGACCGGAGCAGGCTTCGCGCAGTCTCAGATCTCCTGCTGATGCAGTTTCCCCTGCCGCAGATGGCAGGCCCAGGGGGGAAAAGGCGCTGAGAAAACTGGGAGATCCTGTCTGGAAAGGGCTAAGCTGCAGATTGGGGATCCCTCGACTCGAGCCCAACCTTGCCTATGGCCGGCGACAGTTACCAAGAAGGCATTGCGGCGGTTCAGGCAGGCGATTTTCCGGCTGCCATCCAGGCCTTTCGCCGGGCAGTTGCCGAGGATCCCGCGCACACCGAAGCTCGCTACAAGCTGGCCTGGGTGCTGGGCATGAGTGGCTATCTGGATCCGGCACTGGCCGAGCTGGAGGCCGTGTTGGCGGCAGATCCCACCCATGTTGCAGCCCACTACAACCGGGGAGCCTTGCTGTTGCAAAAGGCTCAACTGGAAGCAGAGGTGGATGGACAACTCGATCTCGAGGTCCTGCGGCAGGCCGAAGCGGCTTTTCAAACCGTGATGCGCTTGGATCCCAACGATCAACGGGCCTATGCCTTTCTCACTTTGGTCAGGCGAGCCATCCGCAACTATCAGTCGCCCGCGCAGCCTTCTAGCCGCAGTGACGAGTAAACCCCTGCACCAGGACTTCCAGGGGGGGAACGCCGGGATCCCCCAGCTCGGCTGCCACTTCTTGAGAAACCTGTCTCACCACTTCCGCAGGCAGTTGCAGCTTGTCCACCAACTGCCAAAAGTCCTCTAGCTCTTCCCAATTCAGCCAAGGCTCCTCTACGGGCGCTGGCGGCAATTACCAGGTAGCCCAGCTGAGAAGGAGACGCCTCTCGGCTTCGTCGCCAACTTGAGCCAGCACCCCATTTATCCAGGGGTACTACCAGGTGGCACAACCACGACCAGCGGCGCTAAAAGCCCATCAGGCGGGCTACAGCAGCCAAATCGGGGGCTACTCCTGTGTGGATGGCGGCGGATCCCTGTTGGGCGGCCGTGTCGGGATCCTTAAGGCCGTTGCCGGTGAGCACGCACACCACCTGGGCGCCGGCAGGCACCTGATCCCGCCATTTCAGCAATCCAGCCACTGCAGCGGCACTGGCCGGCTCGCAGAAGATCCCTTCCTCCGCCGCCAGCAGACGATAGGCGGCCAGGATCTCCTCGTCGGTTACACTATCCACCCGGCCACCGCTGGCCTGGACTGCCGCCTTGGCCTTCACCCAACTGGCAGGGTTGCCGATGCGGATGGCCGTAGCCACCGTTTCCGGGTGTTCCACCACCCGGCCCAGAACGATGGGAGCGGCGCCGGCAGCCTCAAAGCCGTAGAGACGCGGGCGGCGGCTAGCCTTGCCCTGCTGATGGTACTGACAAAACCCCATCCAGTAGGCGGTGATGTTGCCGGCATTGCCCACGGGGATACAGAGCCAGTCGGGGGCATCCCCCAAGGCATCCACCACCTCGAAGGCGGCGGTCTTCTGCCCCTCCAGCCGAAAGCGGTTGACAGAATTGACCAGGGCCACTGGGTAAGCTTCCGCCAGTTGCCGCACCATAGCCAGCGCCTGGTCGAAGTTGCCCTGGATGGCGATGATCTCGGCCCCGTACATCAGGGTCTGGGCCAGCTTGCCCTTGGCCACGTAGCCATCTGGGATCAGCACGTAGGCCCGCAGGCCCCCTTTGGCCGCATAGGCAGCGGCTGCTGCCGACGTGTTGCCGGTGCTGGCGCAGATGACCGCTTCCGCCCCCGCCTCTTTGGCTTTGGACACTGCCATGGTCATGCCCCGATCCTTGAAGCTGCCGGTGGGGTTGAGGCCCTCCAGCTTCAGGTAAACCTGGCAGTCTCGCCCCAGCCGTTGGCTCAGCGCGGGAGAGGGGATCAAAGGAGTATTGCCCTCATGCAGCGTCACTACGGGGGTGCTGGAGCTGACGGGGAGCCAGTCCCGGTAGTGCTGGATCAGGCCGGGCCAGAGCCCCACTTGCGCGCGGGATCCGGCCGTACGAGAGGAATGGGTGGGATTCAGGGTCACCATGCTGCCGAGCAGTCGAGGCCAACGGAAGGGCCAGCTTCTTAACTGTAACCGTTTGCGAAGCAGTTGGAGCAGCTCTCTCCCCTGCCGGATCGAGAGGATCTAGTCGGGCAAGGGCTGCAAGGCCAGCGCCTGGGCCAGAGAATGCAACTTGAGGCGGATCTCGGCCAGCTCCTGGGCGGGGTTGGAATCGGCCACGATGCCGGCGCCGGCATACAGGCGGGCCCGCTTCCCCGCGATCAAAGCCGAGCGGATCCCAACCACCAACTCGCCATTGCCCTGCAAGTCCACCCAGCCCAGCGGGGCGGCATAGCTCGAGCGGTCAAAGGGCTCCCACTGCTCCAGCCACTGCAGCGCCGCCTGCTGCGGATAGCCTCCCACCGCTGCGGTGGGGTGGAGCTGGGCCAACAGGTCGAACAGATGCACCTCCGTAGGGAGTTCGGCCTCGATCACCGTTTGCAGATGCTGGATGTTGGCCAAACGGCGCAGCCGTGGCTGAGGGGAGATCCGGGGCTCCATCCCCAGCCGGCCCAGAGCCTCTTGGATCGAGCGCACCACCCACTGGTGTTCGCGGCGGTCTTTGGGGCTGCGGAGCAGTTGCTCGGCCAACATGCGATCCTGGTGGCCGTTGGCGCCGCGGGCGACGGAGCCGGCCAGCGCATCGATCTGCACCCGGCCCTGCCACACCGACAGTAGCCGTTCTGGGCTGGCTCCCAAGAAGATCTGGGGAGGAAAATCCCTCTGGCTTTCCAGGGCAAAGGCGAAGACGCTGCAATCGGGGTGATGGGCCTCCAGATAGGCCAGCAGCGAAGGGATCGGGGGAGGGGAGGGCAACGCCAGATCCACAGCCTCTGCCAGCACCACTTTTTCCAGGGATCCCGCCTGAATCGCTTGCAGGGCTTTTTGAATGCGAGCCAAGAGAGGTGTTTCCGCTACCGCTACCGGTAGAGGGGGCTGCAGCTCCCAACCGGGCAAGGGAGCCTGGGAAAGACGCTGCATGCGGGCAAAAAAAGCGGCAATCTGGCCAGCCAAGGCCGCCGGGTCGCTTTCGGGGCCGACTTCTAGGTTAAGCCGCGCCACCGTCAGCTCCCCCCCCACCTGCAACAGTTGCCAGCGCGGCAGGACCAGTGCTGCCCCCCCGCCGCTCCTGGGGGCAAAGCCAAAACGGCAGAAGCACAAAGGGCGCTCCTGACGGCTGCTTGGGGACTCTAGGTTGCCAGGAGCGGTGTGGACATGGGGCTGTAGGGCTTGCACAAAGGCCCGTGCCGCCTGAAATCTCCCCTCTCCTGAAAGGTCGAGCTGCCGCAGGGATCCCCACCCCAGCACCCGCACCCTTTCCCCTTGCGCCTGGTGGGAGAGATAGCAATAGCTAGAGGAGCGGTTGGGGGGGAGCGAGCCCAACTGCCGGGTCAGCACTGCCAGCGGATCTAGCCCTGAGATGGGCTGCGATAGGCTGAGAATCTGGGGGATCCCCCGCGCTCGCGCCATCTCTTGGCAGGTCGCTAGCAGGGGATCCCAGGCGTGTTCCACCTCTGCTGGCCCAGCAGAGGCGTGAATGGGCGGCCAGGCTCTGGGCCATTTCGTGCGTCCGGACCCACCCTTCCAGGGGAAAAGAGAAGAAGTCATGCGCAAGCAAAAGAGAACGATCCTACCTTGGCCGAAAACAGGACAACCGTCATCTCAACCGGCAAGGGAAGCTGCAGAAAGGCGTTTCAGGATATGAGATTAGGGGGGCAGCCGGCAGCTCAGGCTCGCCAGCGCCGGATCCCAGGCGTTTCTTTACGGATTGCAAGGTTTCTTAGCATCCTTGGGGATGGGAACAGAAGCCCCCTAACCTAACAAATACAGAGCAAACACAGAACCCAGAGAGAGCTAGATCCAACATGCTCGCACAGCCGGAACCGTCAAAGAGAACGCGCAGGAGTCCAAAGGCCAGCCCAGTACAGCTTGCGGAAAAGGGCACTTGGGAGGGCCGCTCTCGGCGACAGTTGTGGATGGCCGCCCTTAAGCCCCCCATGTACAGCGTGGCGATCATGCCCATCTGGGTGGGATCCGCCATCGCCTACGCCCAGTCAGGGGCGATGGATGTGGGGGTTTTGGCGGTGTTTCTGGGGGCCGCCATCTGTCTTTTGGCTTGGGTCAACATCAGCAACGACGTGTTTGATGCCCAGACGGGGGTGGACAAAAACAAGCTCCACTCGCTGGTCAGCTTGACGGGCAGGCCGGTTCAGGTGTTTTGGGTGGGCAACGCCTTTTTGGCTTTGGGGCTGGCGGGGATCCTGTGGCTGAGCTGGCGGCAATCGGATCCGACGGTGCTGCTATTGGTGCTGCTGGCCTGCGGGCTGGGCTACGCCTACCAGGGGCCGCCCCTGCGCCTGGGCTACTACGGCCTGGGGGAGCTCCTCTGTTTTTTGAGCTTCGGGCCGCTGGCGGTTTTGGCCGCCCACTACAGCCAAAGCCAAAGCTGGTCGCTGCCAGCCCTGGCGGCCTCACTGGTGGTGGGGATGGTCACCAGCTTAATTTTGTTTTGCTCCCATTTCCATCAGGTGGAGGACGATCTGGCTGCCGGCAAGCGCTCGCCGGTGGCCCGCCTGGGCACTCGGCGCTCCGCCCGTCTCATCCCCTGGATCTGCGGCAGCATTTTTGGCCTGCTGCTGCTGTTTGTCGGGCTGGGGGCTTTTCCGGCTTGGACGTTGCTGGGTTTTGCCGGGATCCCCTTTGCGGTGCGGCTATCCCGCCTGCTGGGGGCCTATCACGACCAGCCGCAGCGGATCAGCCATTCTAAGTTCATCGCCGTCGGCCTCCACTTTTGGCTGGGGCTGTTTCTGGGGCTGGGCTTTATCCTCAGCCGTCTGGGATAAGCCAGAACCCTAGAGGTGATCGGGATCCCGCCGAGGCGGCCCGCAGATTGCGATAAGCTACAGCCTAGTGTGCCGGCTTGGGTGTTGGCCCCGCTGGGGCTCATGGGTTAGGGATCAACGTAAGGCAGCGGCGAGAACAGGATGCGGCGATTTTTCAATTCCAACCTGGGGGTGGCGCTCTTGGGAACCGGCCTCTTGGCTGCTCTGGTTGCCTGGGCCTTGTCCATCGACATCGAAGAGGTAAAGGTGGAGCCCCTTCCCCCGGATCAGCCCCTTTCCGTCAGCCGCAGGGTAGATATCTTGGGTCGTCGAGGGGGCCAGCGGCGTTGGCGTCTCATCGCCGACCAGGTGGAGCTAAGAGCTGGGCAACAGGTGTTTGAGCAGGGGGCGCACGGCTACTTCTACGGAGATGGCGCCGACCGCCAAGAAGAGGTGCCGGATCCCTTTTTTGCCAGCAGCGAGCGGATGATTTGGCAGGCCAAGCGTGCCCGCTACGACGCCACCGCCGACGCGTTGTATCTGGATGAGGGGGTGGAGGTGAGAAGCGAGGATGGCAGCCTGCTTCTGACCCGTGCTCTGCGAATCACCCCCGAAGAGCGCATCGAGGTGCCGGAGGCCTTCACCCTCAAAGGGCAAGAAATGATCCTAGAGGGCCGCTCCGGCTCGTTTAACTTCCAATTTGCCCTCCTCAGCGCCCAGCAGGGCAAGCTAACGGTGTTGCCCTTGGATTCGGAGTCCTCACGCCCAGCAGCCGCGCCCATGAGCGACCCGACCAGCGCTGGGGCGGATCCCACTTCTACCATCATCACCGCTGACCAGCTCACCTACGACCGGGCCAACCAGGTGGCCGAAGGGAAAGGGAACCTGCGCATTCGCGAAGGCGGCCTCGAGATTCGCGCCCCTCAGGGCACCTACCTGCGCCGACAGGCCCAGAGCATTCTCTCCGGTGGCGTGGTGTTGCAGGAGGTGGCTGCTAAAAGCAGCCGGGATCCCCTCTTGGCGGATCTGCGCTTGGCCCAGGCTGATCCCCAGGCGACCCCAGCCCAGCAGGATCAGGAGGTCACCATCGTCGCCGACCGCCTCACCTACGACCGCAACACGCAAATTGCTCGCGGGGAAGGCAACCTGGAAGTTCAACAGGGGGAAACCACCATCCAGGCAGCTCAGGGCATCTACCGCCGCCGCGAATCCCAAAGCCTGCTGACGGGGGGGGTTACCCTGCGCGAGCCTGGGCGGGTGCTCACCTCCGCCCGCTTGGAGGGCAACCACCGCGACAAGATCTTCTTTTTTGAAGAAAACGTCCTCTACCGGCAGATGGCCACCTCTACCCCAGCTCCTGGCGGCGGATCCCTGACGGAGGAGCTGCGCCAAGCCGAAACGGAAGTGCGGGCCGCCCGCCTGGTTTACAACTCTCGTACCGGCACCTCGGAGTTTAGCGAGGCCGTCGAGTTCATCCAGCGGGGGCGCAAGGCCAAGGCCAACCAGGCCACCATTACCCCTGAGAAGGTGGAGCTGCGGGGAGAGGTGGTGATCGAGCAGATCGAGGGGGACTGGCTGGCGCGGCGTCTGCAAAACCCCCAGACCCAGGCCGATGTGGACCAGCCGACGGTGATCTACGCCGACCGGGTGGAGATCGATCAGGCCAGCGGCGATGCCCGCTTCTTCGGCAATGTGGTTATCGTGCAGGCCAACCGCGCCATCGAAGGGGATCGCGCCGAGTACTCCGACCAAGGGCAGATTTTCAGGATCACCGCCGACCAGGCTCCCGTCCTCCTCTGCGATCGCGGCGAGCTCAATCCGATTCCCCGCGAGAGCACTGCACCGCTGCCCGGTCGCGATGCTCTGGATCAGATGTGCCGGGGCGCCAACCGCCTCAGCGGCAGGCTGGTCACCCTGAACTTGGAGCGGGATGAGTACACCGTGGAAGGGGACGAGCAGCAGCAGGGGATGTTTCAATTCCGCATCACCGACGCCCTCTGACGGGATCCCAGCGGAGCTGGGGGTCGTCTGGATCTCTAGAGCTGGCTGAGCTTGTGCACCTGAGGTAACAGAGCCACATGACCATCCCACTGGCCAAGGGTCAACGGCGCCGAACTTCTGCCCAGACGGGGAGCTTTTGGGGATCCCTGAAGTTGGGGGGCTTTTTTTTGGAGTTTTATCTCTGCAAAGAGATGATCCGCCCCTTCTTTTTGGGGGTGGCGGGGGGCACGGTGATGATGCTGGGCAACCAGCTTTTTATCTACGCCGATTTGCTGGTGAAAAAAGGCGCCCCTCCCCTGACAATTTTGCACATTCTCCTCCTCAACTTGCCCGCCATTTTGGTGGTCACCTTCCCCATTGCCGGCCTCTTTGCCACCCTACTTACTCTGGGCAGGATGGGAGCTGACAGCGAGATCACCGCCCTGCGGGCCGCCGGGATCCCCTACCGCAAGGTGTTGATTCCGGTGCTCTGCATCGGCCTGCTGGTCAGCGGCCTGGCGCTGTTGACCAACGAGGTGATCGTGCCAGAGACCAACCAAAAGGTGAAAACCCTGAACACCAACCTCATCCTGGCCCAGGATGCCCTTCCGTTTGACTCGGAGGAAATTGTGCGGGTGGACGACGACCTCTGGTTTCATGTGGGATCCATCGACCCGAAGACCGGCTGGATGCACGATCTGCTGATTTTGGATCGCAAGGCCGAGACCGGCCACCTGCGCTACCCACAGGTGATCTCGGCCCAAACGGCGCAGCAGGTGGGCCAAGCCTGGCACCTGCAAGACGTGGTGATCCGTCGCTACGACGAGCGGGGGCGCACCTACTACGAGGGCCAGGTGGCGGAGATGGAGCTGAACATCGTCAACAAGTTGGTGGGCCTGGTGTACGCCGAGAAGGTGCCCCAGGAGCAACGGGCGGCAGAGCTGTGGGAGCAGTGCCAGCGATATCGAGCGGAGCAACGTCCTTCTGCTGATGTGGCCCGCTGCCTGACGGAGTACCACCTCAAGTTCGCCATTCCCTTGGCCAGCTTTTTTGCCATTTTGGTGGCTGCGCCCTTGGGCCTGCAGACGGTGCGCCAGACCGGCCGCTACGGCAGTGTGGCGCTGGCGATTGTCCTGGTGTTTATTTACTATGTACTGATGAGCCTGGGACGCGCCATGGGCCGAGTTGAGCATATCGATCCCTGGCTGGCCGCCTGGTTGCCGAATATGATTTTCGGTGGGGTGGGCTTCTCTCTACTGTGGCGGTTTTTACGGTGAGATCCGGCAACTTCCCGCAGGGCTTCAGCCCTTGGGCAAAATGGTTGGCCCTGTGCTGGGGCAGCTCCTTGTGGTTGGGGATGGGGGAGGCCGTCTTTGCCCAGTTGGATCCCCTGCCCACCAATCTGGAGGGCTATCAGCGCTTTTGGGCGGCCCAGCGGAGCCGCGATCCTGGCTCAGAGCCGGTTGCTCCCACCGGCGCCAGCCTGTTGGGGGATCCCATCACCTTGGCCGAGGCCCAATCCTCCTCGCGCCTGGCAGCAACAGCGGCTCCCTCCGTTCCCCCTCTTCCCGCCTCGGCCCCTGTTGAAGGATCCCCTCCCGAAAAAGCGCTCACACCGGAAGAGCTAAACCGGCAGCGGCTGCAGCGGCTCTTGGCCGAGGGGGCAGCAGCCCATGCACGGCAGCAGGCGCAGCAGGCCCAAGCTCAGGCAACACCGTCCTCCCGGTCTGCTTCATCGACAACGCCCACGGCAGCTGTTCCTACTCTGGACTCCCTTCGCTCCTCCCAGCCTGCAACTTCCCAAGCTGCTGACTTGCAGGTAGAAGAGCAACCTGGGCAGCACCCCAACGAAGCGAGGCGCTTGCCTGTTCCCCCCCCAGGGTCCACCGTCGAGAGCCTGGCCGCTGCTCAAGGGCAAGAGAGGCCTGGTTCGGAAGCGGTGGCGCAGCAAGTCCCGACCTGGATCCCGCAAGCCGGCGGGAACTGGAATTGGGGCGGCGCCCCTTCTTCCACCGGCACTCAGAGGGCAGCTCAAACCGGAACTGAGGCATTCACCCCCACTGCCGGATCCCTCCTTGCTCCTCAGTTGTTGGAGCGGTTCCCCCTGTTGCGAGATCTGGGCGATCCCGCCACCGGCCCAGAAGCCGCTCCGCCTGCCAGCCAGGGATCCCAGATTCGCCAGCAGCTGGCGGCCACCGCCACCGCCCAGATCCCCCTCGACCCGGCTCAGATCAACGTCAGTGGGGATGTGCTCAGCTACCTTGCCGAGCAAGACCTGGGCATTGCCGAGGGGAACGCCCAGATCCAGTTGGCCGACGGCACCCGCATCAGCGGCGAGCGGCTGTTGTTTTACCGACGGGAACGGCGCCTGCGCAGCGACGGCCCCTTCCGGATGGAACAGCCCCCTGGACCCCAGGGGCGCGGCATCCGGCAAATTGAGGGGCGCAACCTGGATCTGGACATCCCCGGTCGCAGCGCTCAATTTGAAAGCTCGCTGGTGATCTTGCCGGGGGAGGAGCCGGGCACCAAGGTTTTTGTGCGCAGCCAAGAGACCACCGCCCTGTTGGGGGATCAGATCTTTTTCGAGAAAGCCACCGTCACCACCTCGCCGGAGCCGCCCATTACCCACTACGTACAAGGGGATCGGGTGGAAGTGTTTCCCGATAACCGGGTCATCGTTTACGACGCCCGCGTCTTTGCCGGCGGCGAGCTCACCCCAGAGGGCGATCTGCGGGCGGGACTGCAGGTTGCCTACTTGCCCCTTTTTATCTACAGCCTGCGGGATCACCAGTGGGTGCTGCCGGGACGCAGCGAGGCGGAAGGGGTGTTTGTCAAGTCCAGTTGGGCCTACCGCTTCGACGAGTACAACTTCGGCGGCCTGCGGCTAGATGTCCTGCAGAAGAAAGGCCTGGGCATCGGCTTTCTGCACGACTACATCCTCCCCATCCCCGACAGCGTCAACTACGGGCGGGCCCAGTTTTACCTGGTAACCGAGGCCGACCAGCGGCGCTTTTCCAGCCGCCTCCGCCTCGACCACAACTTCGACTTCTACGCCGCCAACATCCTCGGCCAAGAAGGCCAACTGTGGGGCCAGCTCAACCTCAACCTGGACAACACCTACCGCCCTGCCGGCGGGCGCAACGACAACGCCGACCTGCGCCTCAACACCACCTTTCAGGGGGATCTCTCCACCACCACCCTCAACATCAGCCGCAGCGGATCCCAGGAGAACGGCACCTATAGCTTTCCCCTCACCCTCAGCCACCTCCAGCGCTATGGGGGCATGCCTTGGCTGCAATCGGATCTGCGGCTGGACTACAACCAGCGGGTGAGCGTCAAGGATGGGCCAGACTTTGCCGACGCGCGGCTGACGCTGGGTGCCCAACTCACCCCACCCGGCTGGGGCGGCACCTATCGCCTGGCCTACCGCGCCTACAGCAGCTCCAACGGCGACACCGAGCCGCGCCGCAACTTCGAGCTGGCCTTCAATCCCGATCTCCTCCGCATCACTCCCGATATCTCCCTCAGCAGCGCCCTCACCCTGACCCAAGAGCAACAGCCGGATCGAGAAGTGGGATCCGGCCTTAACTTTTTCAATCGTTACGAGCTGCGCTCCAGCCTTCAATTCAACGACATTCAACCGGCTCCCTGGATCACCTTCATGCCCGGCTCGATCGACTACACCCAAGTCCTGTACTCAACCCCCGACCAGGAATCCACCGTCAGCCTCAACCCCCGCCTCAGCCTCAAGCCTGCCGACTGGAACACCATCGACCTGCGCTACAGCCGCACCTTCTACGGCAACAACTCTGTGCCCTTTCAAACCCTTTCCGCCAGCCCCAAGGATGTGGATCGCCTCAACGCCAGCATCAGCTTCTTTACGCCGCGCGACTTCCTGCCCAACGTGCCTCCCGGCTACCTTGCCTTTGAAGATGACCTGCCCGGCGAGCTGCCCATAGCCCTGACTTTTCCCGACGACACGCCGGAGGACTTGGAAGCGATTGCCTCCCGTAACCTGCAGGAGCTGCAGGCAGAGGTGAAAAACCTGGTGCGCCTGGACACCAGCCTTGGCTACGACTTCATCACCCAGAAGTGGGATACCCTCAACGCCAACTTCACCTGGAGCACCACCCCTGATCTGTTCAACATTCAGTTGCAGACGGCCTACGACCTGAACCAGGGACAGCTCCAACCCGTTCGTCTGGAATATCGGGGACGCAGCAGCACCACATTTAACCGGGATCAACGCTCTGGCCTGGAGGTGTATGAACCAGGGATCAGCTACGCGCTGCAGGCGGTTTACGATCCGCGGCTAGGTCAGATCTCTACCTATGGACTGGAGTTAGATGCCACCCTCGGCACGCAGTGGCAAAACCACTGGCGGCTCCGCCTGGGCCTGACGGAGGCAGGGATCCGCCGCATTGAGGTGCGCCGCGACCTGCGGGATTTCGAGCTGCGCCTGGCCTACGATCCGCTGGCAGAGTCCCTGCACCTGGAAGGGATCCTGGTGGCCTTTCCCAGCCGCCCGGTGGGCCTGACCCAAGAGCGGGGAGAGTTTCACCTAACCTCGCCGGTGGGCGCCTTCAGCCTGGATAGCCTGGGGCGCTAGGGCTGGCTCTGCCCTGCAGTCGGGAGGGCGGGTTGGGGCCGGCTTCGGCTACACTAAAGGGCCGACGCTCCTTTTTGCTCAGCAGCGCTGAACTCCTATGGCCAGGATCAACGACCACTTCCTCAAGCTGAAGGCTGGCTATCTCTTTCCCGAGATTGCCCGGCGGGTGCAGGCCTTTGCCGCCGCCCATCCCGAAGCTCAGATCATCAAGATGGGCATTGGCGATGTCACCGAGCCGCTGCCGGAAGCCTGCCGAACAGCCATGATCCGGGCCGTGGAGGAGATGGGGGAGCGGGCCACCTTCCGCGGCTATGGGCCGGAACAGGGCTACGAGTGGCTGCGCCAGGCCATTGCCCGCCACGATTTCCAGGCCCGCGGCTGCGACATCGACGCCTCTGAGATCTTCATCTCCGACGGCTCCAAGTGCGACTGCGGCAACATCCTGGATATTCTCGGCCACGACAACACCATTGCCATCACGGATCCCGTCTACCCGGTTTATGTAGACACCAATGTGATGGCCGGCCATACGGGGCCGGCCAACGAGCGGGGCGAATACGAGGGCCTGGTCTATCTGCCGCTGACGGCAGAAAACCACTTCACCGCCAGCTTGCCCCAGCAAAAGGTGGATGTCATCTACCTCTGCTTTCCCAACAACCCCACCGGCGCAGTGGCCACGCGGGAGCATTTGCAGGCCTGGGTGGACTATGCCCGCGCCCACAACTCGCTCATCCTCTTCGATGCCGCCTACGAGGCCTACATTACCGAGCCTGGGATCCCCCACTCCATCTACGAGATCCCAGGGGCAAGGGAATGCGCCATCGAGTTCCGCTCCTTTTCCAAAACGGCTGGCTTTACCGGCACCCGCTGCGCCTTTACCGTGGTGCCCAAGTCGCTGCGGGGCCAGGCTGCCGACGGCTCCTGGGTGGATCTGTGGAGCCTGTGGTATCGCCGCCAGTCCACCAAGTTCAATGGCGTGGCCTACATTGTGCAGCGGGGAGCAGAAGCCGTCTATTCCGAGGCGGGGCAGGTCCAGGTGCGGGCTCTGGTGCAGTTTTACCTGGAGAATGCCCGCATCATCCGCGAGCAGCTCGCCACAGCGGGGATCCAAGCCTACGGCGGCGTCAACGCTCCCTATGTTTGGGTAAAAGCCCCGGAAGGACTGAGCAGTTGGGAGTTTTTCGACAAGCTGCTGCACACCTGCCATGTGGTGGGAACTCCCGGATCGGGCTTTGGCAGCGCCGGCGAGGGCTATCTGCGCCTGTCGGCTTTTAACAGCCGCGCCAACGTGGAAGAAGCCATGCGCCGCATTGTCAGCGTGTTTGGGAGCTAAGTGGAGAGGGCTGGAGCCAGGGATTTTCCCCAACAAGCTGGAGAAAGGGAGATCCCTGGGGCGGTGGTGGAAGGGATCTCTTCTTTGACACTCCCACCCAGGGGATTCTTACGCAGCCCAAAATGGACTCGCAAAGGCGCTGTCAAGACGCCCCTAGACAGTCCTTTGAGGCATAACCTCAAAGTTCTGCTTACTTCGGACTTAAGTTCCTCCAGGTTAGTTACAGCCTGTTAAGGGCTCAAGGGGTACAATAGCAGCACTTAGCAAACCAAC